>JAUXBW010000182.1 GCA_030619185.1 Methyloprofundus sp. | reverse complement strand
GCAGCTCGCGCCTTTTGCGCTAATCTTGCTATTAGTTCTTCAACCTTCTTGCCGACTATCATCATCATATCGGCTAATTCATCCACCACAATAACAATGTTAGGCAAGGTTTCCAGCGTAGGTATGCTTTCACCTTCTGCTAATTCTGTTGTAAAACTGTACATTGGATCTTTGATCGGCACGCCATCGTTGATGGCATCCGTCACCATCTTATTAAATCCCGCCAGGTTTCTCACGCCCACTTTAGACATCAGCTTGTAACGCCGCTCCATTTCAGCCACTGCCCAGCGCAAGGCATTAGCAGCATCCTTCATATCGGTCACAACCGGTGTTAATAAATGCGGTATTCCCTCATAAACCGATAGTTCCAGCATTTTTGGATCAATCATAATCATCCTGACTTCAGCCGGCGTTGCCTTATACAGCATACTCATAATCATGGTATTAATAGCCACTGACTTACCCGAGCCTGTGGTACCCGCAACCAGAAGATGCGGCATTTTCGCTAAATCTGCAACCACAGGAGAACCGGCAATATCTTTCCCCAGGAAAATACTTAAAGGGGATTTTGCCTTAATAAATTTTGCTGACTCCAGCCCTCTTCTAAACGAGACCATCTCGCGTTCCCGATTAGGTATCTCCAGACCAATAACAGACTTACCTGCAATAACCTCAACAATTCTGACACTGGTTACCGATAAAGCCCGTGCCAGATCTTTTGCCAGACCACTCACCCTGCTGACCTTTACCCCGGCTGCAGGTTGCATTTCAAATCGGGTAATGACAGGTCCAGGCAAGACAGCAGTCACCTCGACAATCACATTAAAGTCTTGCAAAGATTGCTCCACCAGGCGAGACATATCTTCCAGTTCATCGGCTGAATAACCGCGTACATTGACCACTCTTAAATCCAGCAATTCAGTATCAGGCAGTGCGCCCGCCTCTACTTCCTTAAATAAATCGGTTTGTACCTTTTTGGTCACCACTGGCTGAGCAATCATTTGCTCAGGTATAACTTCGGCCTGCTCAGAAGCTTCAGTAAAATTAATAAGCGGGGCTTTTTTTACGCTAATTTTTGGCTTATCAGGTTCAGGTTTATTAAATTTAGGTTTATCAAAGCTCACATTCTCTGGACGTTCCCCAGAATCAAACTGCGCAGGCTCTCTTACACTGTCATACTCTTTTTCTACCGAGACCTTATCCCATAGCAGAGCTACTTCCCTTAGGCTAATCGCACAGAAAATGAGTGTACTTCTGCCCACAACTTCCATGAGTTTTACCCAGGAGATATGGGTATAAAGAGTCAGACCCGCAAAAAAGACAGCGATGAGCAATAGCGTCGCGCCTGAATTACCAAAGGTAACAATCGACACGTCACCAAGTTCCTGCCCAACAATACCCCCACTATTTCTAGGTAGTTCAATCCGGCAACGTAAGACATGCAAATAACAAAAGGTACTGGCAGAAATAATTACTGAAATCAGGCCAAACCAGCGCATATATTTCATTAAACCCGCAGTAGCAATAGTCTTGTTGGTAAAAAACAAATAGCCCTGCCAAAAGATAATCAGTGGAAAAGTAAAGGCGATCACACCAAAAAAACTAAATGAAAAATCAGCTAACCACGCGCCAACTATGCCTCCCGCATTACTTGTCGCCATCCCCGTACCACTATGAGACCAGCCAGCATCATCATGACTAAATGACAAAAGTGAGATTAAATAAAAAAGACCCACAACTACAAAACCCATCAAAGCGGTTTCACGCAGGCCTCTAACCGACTTTTCTTCCATTACTGCCGCCATTATAAAGCACCTAAAAATCTTAAAAAACAAAAGTATACCCCAATCATTACATAAATCACATGAAATAAAAAGGACTATTTTGTTAAATTGCTACCGCTAGACTCTAGTTAAAAATAATGACTCAAACCCAGTTTCTGCTTATCTGATTGAGGTCATGAGATAGCAACTGTGGTAATATCCTATTTCTTAAAAAAATAAAAATCTGGAGGATAGTATGTCCAAAATTCGTTCTATTGTTTCCGCAATAGCACTTGCTAGTTCTGTTTCAGTTGCATCTGCATGGGATGCTCTCCCTACCAAGGCACCCGCACCTGCAAATAACCCTACAACAGCAGCCAAAGTTGAGTTAGGTCGTATCTTGTATCATGACCCTAGACTTTCTTCTACCGGCACAGTGTCCTGTGCATCTTGCCATAACACTATGTTAGGTGGTGAAGATAACCGACCTAATTCTATGGGTGTTAATGGGCAGACTGGTGGGCGTAGTGCTCCAACTGTGTGGAACTCTGCATTTAATAAAGTGCAATTCTGGGATGGTCGTGCTGCCAGCCTGGAAGAGCAGGCTGCAGGTCCTGTCACTAACCCTATAGAAATGGGTATGAAAAGCTGGGATGATGTCGTCGCACGTTTAAAATCAATTGAAGGCTATCAGGCTTATTTTGATAAAGCTTTTGGTGCCAACTCTATCTCTAAAGATAGTGCCACTAAAGCGATTGCTGCCTATGAAAGAACTTTAATTACTCCAAACAGTGCTTATGATAAATATGCTAAAGGCAATAAAAAAGCCCTAAGCGAGCAACAAATACGGGGGTTAAACAAAGTTGTTGAACTGGGTTGTGTCGCTTGTCATAGCGGGCCGGCCTTTAATGGTCCTGGTACATTCCAGAGGTTCCCTGTTATTGACAATGCTTATTTAGAAAAGCAGTATCAATTAAGTGAAGATAAAGGCCTTTTTGAAGTCACTGGAAAAAGTGGCGATGAGCACCTTTTTAAAGTTCCTACTCTGCGTAATATCGCTTTAACAGCACCTTATTTCCACAATGGTTCAGTTAAAACACTAGAAAAAGCCGTTAAAGTCATGGCTAAAGTACAATTGGGCGCAAAATTAAAGGAGTCGGAAGTAGCAGATATCGTCGCCTTCCTGAATGCTTTAACAGGTGAATTCCCTAAGCAGCAAATGCCTGTTTTACCTGGCACTCCAGGTACATCATTTAATTAAACCAACTACAATAGACTTACTCTGGTTCCCACGCTCTGCGTGGGAATTCATATATACTTCGCGCGGTGACCGTGCGCAGTATAGAAACGCTCAGCTTTTTTACGCCTAAAAATCAACAACGCTTAATCACAATAATACTCTGCTCAGTCTGCATCGTTGTATAAGTTTCCAACTTAACTTGTAGAGCCTGTAGCAGATCATGCGCGGACTGAGAGGGCTGTTGAACTATCTGTGCAATCGACTGCATAGCAAATTGCTCCCGCTGTTCATTCTGAGCACCCAGTACACCATCTGAACACAGCACAATAAAATCATCCGCTTGCAAGGCAATATTATTAAGCTGCAAGCTTGGTAAGTTCTTTTGTGTTGCTAAAGCTTGTTGATAGCCCTTATGCTGGCTGAGGTGTTGCCCAGAATAATGAAACACGCCATTTTGCCCAAGATTCAGGCTAGTAAATATTGCACCAGCCGGTTCAAGTAACCCTAAGCTCAATTGCACAGGCCCATTTAGAGACAGATCAGCAATCAAATAATCATTCATTTGCGCGGCAATTTCCGACAAAGAATGACCTTGTTTAATCATCGTTCGGAAGATAGCACGTAATTGGCCAGTTTTTACCACTGCATCAATACCACTATCGGCATCATCCAGTAATAAAAATGCCACATTCTCTTGATCTTGCTGCCCCCCTCCATGTACCTGATCACAGAGGACAATATCAAAGATCTCTCCACAACAGTCCAGCCCGGCATTACTCCAGAATTCTATTTTGTACCCTGCAACATGGATGTCTTCTTGCGGTACTGCGTGCTGCCTAACGGCCTCAGTAATACTCGCATTTTCTTCAACAGAATAATGCGAATCCAATACCTGGCACATCTTATTTAGCGTATATGATAACTGCAATATTTCATCAATATTCTCAGATTTATCAGCAACTGGCTGAAAATTAAACCTCTCTATCCTTTCACAACGCTTTATCAAGCCTTGCAGTGAACGGGAAAACTTACCAGAAACCAGGACAATAGCAATAATGATCAACACTAACAATAAACAAAAAAACAAGATTGAAAGCCAGAATTGATCATAAACAAGCGTAAAAATTTCTGTTTGTTTAACACGTATAGCAAAACTCCAGCCCACCGACTTAATAGGTGCAAAGAAGTTCCAGTAACTGGTATCATTAGCCAGATATTTTAAGTTAACGACCCCCGTTTCACCTCGGGTCATGCGTGCAATAAATTGATTTAATTTTTCCTTGATTACATCAAACTCTTGTCCATGCTTTCCGCCTGTTACTAGTATTGCAGCACGGAAACTTTCATCTATCACGTCATAAATTGACTCACCTATTTCATCTTCATCCCAGTACAAAATTATTTTCCCTGATGATGAGAGCACCGTTATTTCATGCCCCTTGATACCTGGAATATTAATTTTCCTGCTAATTTCACCCAGTGCAATATCAGTCGTCGCAACACCCCATAGCTTATTATCTTTAAAAAAAGGAACTGCATAAGTACTCATCAATATATTCCCCGCTCCCTCGTCAAAATAGGGTTCTGACCAACTTGCCTTACCCGTTTCAACAGCACGGCTCCACCATGCCCATTTGCCGCTAGTATAATCGTAACCTTGCTCAGCAATATTTATATGTTTTATTTTTCCATCTTTTCGGTACACATAGGGTGCATATAAACGCTGTTCAGTTGAGAATTGATGGGGCACAAAAGCAATAGCTGCGCCATAGATGATAGGATTATGTTCTATCTGCAGCTCCAGTAATTTATAAATTC
>JAUXBW010000011.1 GCA_030619185.1 Methyloprofundus sp. | reverse complement strand
GTCGAAATTTTCGATCCGTTTCTTAATCAGATCACTTATTTCAGATGGATTTAATTGCATATTTTTTCTCAGTCTAAGCTGTTAGATCCTTTTAGCTAGTTGTTGAAGTTGACCACTGATAGAGCCGTCAATCACGGTATCGCCTGCTTTTACTAAATAGCCACCCATTAAGCTCTTATCAATACTTGCTGTGATATTGACTTTTTTATTGAGTGATTTTTCTAGTGCTGTAGCAAAACTTTTCTCTTCTACCTTAGTTAAAGCATAAGCCGTTATAACGTCAACATCGACATAACCTTCATCTTCAGCTTTGTGTTTCTCGAATAATTCCGCAATTTGTGGCGCTAATTTTAATCTTCCATTTTCTATTAATAGTTTAAGAAAATTATTAGCTTCCCCAGTGACTTGATCCTGGCAAATTTCCAGCAATAGCGCTGTTAATCTATCTTCCTCAACTCTTGGGTTATTCACAATTGCAGCTAAGCCCTCATCCTGCATAATGGCAGATAGAAAAGCTAGATTTTCAGACCACTCCTGGGAGTTGCCTGATTCTTTTGCTCTTTTAAACACTGCTTCTGCATACGGTCTTGCCAAAGTTGCTAGTTCACTCATTACACTTGACCTAATTGCTCAGATACTTTGCCGAGTAGCTCTTTGTGCTTAGCTTTGTCAATTTCCTGCTGTAATATCTGTCCCGCTGCTTTTAACGCCAGTGCAGAAACTTCTTTACGCATTTGTTCTTGTGCTCTTTGCATTTCTTGCTCAATCTGCGCCTGAGCCGCTTCAATCATCCGCGCACCTTCCTGCTTAGCTGTGCCCTTTGATTCTTCAACGATCTCATTCGCACGTTTTTGTGCAAGATTTACAATATCAGCTGATTGTTGTTTTGCTTCTCTTAAAACGTTGGCAGCTTTCTTAGCTGCTCGCTCCATATCTTCCTGGCCTTTTTCAGCCGCCGCCAATCCTTCGGCGATTTTTGCTTTACGTTCTTCGATAGCGCCAATTAGTGGTGGCCAGATATACTTCATGGTAAACCATACCAGAAGTGTAAAGGTAATCATCTGACCGATTAGCGTAGCATTAATACTCACTAGCCTTCCTCATGTTGCTGTTAAAATAACTTACGAGAGTGTCTTATCCTGCAACCGATTCTACAGCAGATAGGAACGGGTTAGCGAATGTGAAGAATAACGCCATACCAACACCAATCATAGTTACCGCATCTAATAGACCAGCAACAACGAACATTTTAACTTGTAACATAGGTACCATTTCTGGTTGACGAGCCGCACCTTCAAGAAACTTACCACCTAATAGACCAAAGCCTATCGCAGTTCCCATCGCACCCATACCTAAAACCAGACCTACTGCTATAGCAGTCATACCTTGTACATCTGCAATCAACGCTGCAAGTTCCATAATACCTCCAAAAGTATTGTTATATTAAAATTTAATAGATTAGTGTAGATCTTAATTAATGATCTTCATGCGCCATACTTAGGTACACGATAGTCAGTACCATAAAAATAAACGCTTGAAGGGTAATAATCAGAATATGAAATATAGCCCACGGAAAACTTAATAGTGGCTGTATATACCAAGGTAGCAAAGCAATCAAAATAAAGATCAGTTCGCCCGCATATAAGTTACCAAAGAGTCGTAAGGCAAGTGAAATAGGCTTGGCTATTTCTTCAACCAGCTTTAACAGCAAGTTAAATGGCATCATCCATGGACCAAAAGGTGTGCAGGTTAACTCTTTGGCAAACCCAAGCACGCCCTTAATTTTTATACTATAAAAGATAATCAATATGAAGACACTGATTGAAAGTGCAAAGGTTGCATTTAAATCAGTACTCGGAACGACGCGCATATATTCCATACCCATCATACCAGCAACTGCAGGCAAAATATCGACCGGGAATAAATCCATAAAGTTCCACAAGAAAACCCAGACAAAGATAGTCAACCCCAGTGGTGCAATCAGAGCACTTCTGCCATGAAAAGTATCTTTAACCTGCTGATCGACAAACTCGATCATCATTTCGACAAATGCTTGTGTTGTTCCAGGCACACCGACAGTTGCCTTTTCAGCTGCAACCTTAAAAAACCAGATAAATAAAACGCCTAAAACTGCAGAGAAAAACAGGGTATCTAAATGCAATGTCCAGAAGCCTTCGCCTACTGACAACGGTGTTAGATGGTGAACAATATACCCTGTTGCGCCTTCCGCTGCGTGCTCTTCACTAGCCATTTTTTCTCGCTTTCTTATAAATTAATATTTACGTATAAATAACGCAAACCAAAAAACTGTTAATGCTGCAATATAGGTTGCCATGACAGCCATAAAATTTATCCTGGGGTCCTGAAAAATCAGTGCAAAAATAATTGCCGTGATAAATAGCTTCCCTGATTCACCCGCATAAAACGACCGAACAATTTTCTTCGCTTCCTGTCCCTTGTGTTTATTGATTCTTCGAGCAAAATACCCATTGGGAATTAATGCCGCCAACCCACCATAAAATGCAGATTTGGCACTTATTTCATTACCCAGCACAAAAAAACCTGCAGTAACACACGCGACAATTAGAAACTGCCCCACAAGAATCTTATTTACAACTGAAAGCCTGAGTATTTTTCTCACAAAAAACCTGAACGAATAATAGGCGAATTATAACTTTCAGAACACATTTAAGCAAGGAGGGATTTTCTGATACTAGGTAAAAGCCAGCTAATTTACCTTATTCCATATTTAGATAATTGCTACGTTAAGCTCTTTGTCTGTACTCCATTATTCCGCGACACCATTATTTATATCAAACCGCGATACGATACCTTCAAGCTCATCAAGACTATTATAGCTTATTACTACAAGCCCCTGACCATTTTGCTTATGCTTAATTGTGGTTTTTGCACCCACAAAACCTGTCATTGCCTCCTGTAAGCGCAAAGTATCTCGATCGATTATCCTCTCATGCGTCTGTACGGGAATATGTTCCTTGTTACCTTGTTTTTCTTTGATTGCGTCTTGCGCCAGTTTTTCCGTCACTCGCACCGACAAACCTTCTTCGGCAACCTTATTTGCCAGAGCAATCTGCTTTTCTGGTTCCAGGCTCAATAATGCACGCGCATGCCCCATACCCAGAGCGCCTTTTACTAATAACATTTTAACTTCAGTTTGCAACTCATTCAGTCTTAGCAAATTTGTTACTGCTACCCGGGACTTTCCCACAGCTTCGGCAATTTGCTGATGGGTAAAATCAAATTCTTCTATCAGGCGCTGAAATGCGCCCGCCTCCTCCAGAGGATTTAAATCTTCACGCTGTATATTTTCAATTAGGGAAATAGCTATAGCGGTACGATCATCAATCTCCTTTATCAGCACTGGCACTTCTACTAACCCGGCTAATTGACCCGCTCGCCAGCGCCGCTCCCCCGCGATAATCTCATATTTATTATACCCCACCTCCCTGACGACAATCGGCTGCACAATACCCTGAGCTTTGATTGACTCAGCTAACTCTTGCAAACGCTCTGGATCTATATCTTTTCTGGGCTGATATTTACCACGCTGCAGATATTCTACGGGCAGGCTCAGAGCCATATTTTTAACCTGCTCTTTAACACCTATATCACCCATTAATGCGCCTAGCCCCTTCCCTAAGCCTCTTTTCTTTTCCGCCATACGCTTATGTATTTTCCTTTCTGATTAATTCACCCGCCAGAGCAATATAAGCGATCGCGCCACGCGAACTTTTATCATATTGCAGCACTGGCATACCATGACTGGGTGCTTCTGCCAGCCTGATATTTCGAGGCACACAGGTTCTAAATACCTTATCTGCAAAATACTCGACTAATTGCTCTGACACATCTTTGGTCAACCGACTACGATTATCATACATAGTACGCAGTATCCCCTCCAGATACAGAGTTGGATTGGCCTTTTCCTGTATATTGCGCAAAGTCTCCATTAAGGCAGACAAACCCTCTAGTGCATAATATTCGCATTGCATAGGCACTAGAACACTATTTGCCGCAACCATCGCATTTAATGTCAGCATATTCAACGAAGGAGGACAGTCAATCAGAATATAATCATATTCCCCCTTCACTTGCTCCAGGGCACTCGCCAGCCGTCGCTCGCGCTGCGTCATTTTCATCAACTCCACCTCAGCTACAGTCAAGTCTGAGTTTCCGGCAATCACATCAAAATCGAATTCCGAGACAGGAATAATCATTTCAGAAACAGGCATATCTTCAAGCAACAAGTCACAACTGGAATACGCCACATTTGCCTTATCGATACCACACCCCATGGCGGCATTGCCCTGCGGGTCTAAATCAATCAATAACACTTTACGCTTTGCTGCCGCCAATGAAGCCGCTAAATTGACGCTGGTGGTAGTTTTGCCTACCCCCCCTTTTTGATTGGTTACTGCTATTATTTTTGTCATACTTTATTTATCCGCAGCACACACCGTTCAGCTTCAACACCGGGCACTACAATTGATTTAACTGTATAAGATCTACTCATTTCTTTAAGCTCTAACTCGGGGACCTGCCCCTTCATTGCAATCAAGACTCCCGCAGACTGCAAGAGGTATTCTGTCAGGCTCATAATATCTTCCAATCCAGCAAATGCCCGACTCAAAACCACATCATACTCCCCTTCGCGACCCAGGCTTTCAACCCGGCTATGCACTACCTCAACATTAGGCAATTGTAATTCCATTACGGCCTGCTGTACAAATCGTGTTTTTTTGGAATTGCTATCCAATAATGTAAATTGCACATGAGGTAGGAATATAGCAAGAGGAATACCAGGCAAACCAGCCCCCGTGCCTACATCGATAATCTTATTGCCAGAAATAAAAGGCAAGACGGCCAGACTATCTAATATATGTAAACGCAACATTTCATTCCGGTCACGAATAGCGGTAAGATTGAAACTCTTGTTCCACTTCTCGATCAGGCCTACAAAAACCAGCAAGGAGTCAATTTGTGCCGTTGTTGCATCTAGACCCAGCTCCTCAATTCCCGACTGCAGAAGCATACGGCCACTATCCATTTTTCTTTTTCATATAGATAAGTAATAAAGAAATAGCAGCTGGAGTTACACCAGGAATTCTTGAAGCCAGACCCAATGTTTCGGGGCGTTGTATTATAAATTTTTCGCGCACTTCATTGGACAGGCCTTTAACCAGATTAAAATCCAGATCTTCTGGAATCCGCAAATGATCGTAGCGCTTCGCCTTATCAATATCCTGTTTCTGGCGGTCAATATAACCCGCATATTTTGCCTGTATTTCGACTTGCTGCGCAACTTGATCTGCAACAGCTAGATTATCAGAAAACTCTATCAGCCGCACAATATCAACCTCAGGACGGCGTAATAAATCCATTAAATTTACCTCCTTTGATAGAGGCTTCCCCCATATTTCAGCCACTCGCTTTGCCTCCGGGGAATCCTTTCTAATCCATTTTGCTTGCAACATCTGCTGCGTATGGACAATACTTTCCCGTTTTTCATTAAAAAACTGCCATTGCTGATCGCTGACGAGCTGTAATTCCCGACCTTTTTCAGTTAAACGTAAATCCGCATTATCTTCGCGCAATAATAACCGATATTCAGCACGACTGGTAAACATTCGATATGGCTCTGTCGTCCCATGAGCAATTAAGTCGTCAATCATAACTCCGATATAAGCTTCATCTCGCGCCGGACACCAGCTTTCCTTTCCCAGAGCCTTATGCGCAGCATTTAAACCCGCGATTAAGCCTTGTGCCGCCGCTTCTTCATACCCTGTTGTACCATTGATCTGCCCGGCAAAAAACAAACCCTCCATATATTTAGTTTCCAGTGAGGTTTTTAAGTCCCTTGGATCAAAAAAATCATATTCTATCGCATAGCCTGGGCGAACAATTTCTGCTTGCTCAAAGCCCAGCATTGAGCGTACAAACCGGTACTGCACATCAAAAGGCAGACTGGTCGAAATACCATTAGGATAATACTCGTTAGTATTTAAGCCTTCAGGTTCTATAAAAATCTGATGCGAATCGCGCTCTGCAAAGCGCACCACTTTATCTTCTATTGAGGGGCAATAACGCGGCCCCTTGCCTTCAATCTCGCCAGCATACATAGGTGAACGATCTAACCCGCCACGGATAATATCATGCGTTTGCTGATTCGTTCGTGTGATATAGCAGGGGACTTGCTCAGGATGCTGATTCGCGTCCCCCATAAAAGAAAAAACCGGCACCGGCGTATCGCCATGCTGCTGCTCTAAGCGCGAAAAATCAATGGTGCGACCATCGATACGTGGAGGCGTACCCGTTTTTAAACGCCCCACCCTAAAAGGTAATTCACGCAATCGCTCAGCTAAAGCTATAGAGGCGGCATCCCCCGCACGCCCACCCGTATAATTCTGTAAGCCGATATGAATTCTACCCCCTAGAAATGTCCCCGCAGTTAAAACCACTGATTTTGCCCTAAACTGCAAACCCATTTGGGTTTTGACCCCAACAACTGCCTCCGCAGCAACGATCAAATCTGAAACTACCTGCTGAAACAACATCAGATTTGGCTGATTTTCCAGTACATTTCTAATAAATTTCTTATATAACTCGCGGTCTGCCTGACCGCGTGTTGCACGTACTGCAGGACCTTTGCTAGCATTTAAAATACGAAAATGAATGCCTGCATGGTCAATAGCACGCGCCATCACACCACCCAATGCATCTACTTCTTTGACCAGATGACCTTTACCAATCCCGCCTATGGCAGGATTGCAGCTCATTTGCCCCAGAGTATCAATACTTTGAGTTAATAATAAAGTTTTCGCACCTGCGCGCGCTGCTGCCAATGCGGATTCTGTACCCGCATGGCCACCGCCAATAACAATAACATCAAATTCTTTTGTAAATAACACAGACTTGTCTTAAAATTGAACAAACGAGTATTTTAATTTGTTCACGGGAGTTTTGCACAAAAGAAATTTTTTTATTCATCAACCTTAGGGGTTATCACTATGAAAAAACGCAAAAAATCACATAAAAACAGCGTGTCCGAGGTCAAAAATCTGGTCGCTAAGCATGCACATCACTTTAACAAAGCAATTATTTTTAAAGATAAAAGTAAATATCAGCGCAAAGCTAAGCACAAAACTTTCGACCCCTTCTTTATAAAATGCGGGCATTTTATAAAGAAGGGGTCGAAATTTATTTATTCTTACGCCCCACCCAATCATCAGAAAACAAATAAAACCTTACTGATCTCCATAGTCTAAAGACAATAGCGCGATACCAGTACGCTGTTACCCCCCCCTTTTTCTCACAATACCCAGCCCAATATCAGATGATTATTTATTTCCAGCGCCCTAATTTTCCATTGCATCCAACTATTAGCCATGATATAAATAACGGGTGCTTATACTAAGTACAATAATTATAAAAAAACTTGGAGAAAATAATGAAAAAAGTATTATCAGCTTTAGCTATTACATTAATGCTTATTGGTGGAACTGGTTGCATGGATGATCCAGATGGTAGCGCGCAGCACGTTACAAAAAATAATTAGTATTGATTAGGCGTTTTAACCCTCTTTTATTTTGGGGAATTGCAGTATATTGCCCCGCAAACAAAAAATAAAAATATCCAGGCTAAAACCAACAAAGACAGGTGCTTATTCTTTAAGCCTGTCTTTTGAAATAACAGCCAGGATAAGTAGCGTTAGAACTCAGATTGGAGAAATGATAAATCAGCAATTGATTCCTCTTAATCCGGTCACCGCGGTAACAGAGGCGTGCACTAAACGAAACAAACGTTATCACCTTAGTTTCACGCCTCTGGTTACTTTTATCTACCTATAGCATTGGCAAAAAACCTGAATTGCCAAAAGTTTTACGTCCATACAGCTAACTCCCGACATGGCTTAGTGCCGTATTTTCGCGAACCACTTCAGAAAAACCTCCTTATTTCTGGATCCTCCCTTTCTTCATACGTGCCTACTTTTGCTGGGAGCCACCGCTGAAACAGTGGTCATAACTCTGGCCACGCAGCCCTGTCAACAAGGTAGCTATCAACAAAACTCCACCTTAAAAGCCCGCGCCATCGTAAGCATGCGTAGCATCTACTGCAATACAATACTTCAAGCTACCGGGTAAAAGTACCAGGTGCCGGCTTGCAACATTGAACTGCGTAGAAAGCTCTACTTAATTTTTTATGTGGGTGTTTTTTGACGTGCTGAGGAATCACGAACTTGCTGGAGAAACCGTGAGCAACAGATGCTGTTAAGCTCAATGAAGCATTGAAAAAACAATGATATTTAGCCCAGAGGCATATCACTAAAGGAAGTTAAAGCACTGAATAACAAGGAAACAGGCAATGCTGGGAGCAAGAGAATTAAGAGAGAAGCTGATTTGCTTGAGTGCTAATAGACATAAAAAAGCCCAGGCATAAACACCCCCAGGCTTTTTTATAAAATGTACTACAAAGAGATAGAGCTAGAAACTTTTTGTTTGCTGCCATCAGGGTTGTCCATGCAACCAGTTCCGCCAATTAACATCAAAGAGATTGCTAGTAGTGATAATACTTTTTTCATGTCATCCTCCTCAGGATAGAAATTATTGTTATTGTTGCGTACTAATTCAAAAGCACGAAACATTTTATATCATGACAATAGTTTTGACGCAACACCATTTTCTTAAAAATCGAATCTTAGACTTCGAAGTCCCAGTATTAGGTGCTTAACGCAACAACAAACTATTGCGTTACTTAATCGCTTGCATATCAAGCTGGTAATGCTTATTTTTCCAGGTTGCCGTACCGATATTTCTCCAATCCCCGGATAAGTTATCCTTGCGTAAATCCTTACGCCACTGCACAGGTGATACTATTTTTTTATGTTTAATCATAAATTTTGCAGAATCAAGATCCAGACCTACCTTATTTCCCCAGAATGCTGTTACCTTCATAATAAACTTACTCAATCTATCTGAATTAATATTTGGAGTAACCGCTATATTAGCCCACATGGAGTGCACTCTACCCCAGTTAGGAGCTAGCATTCGCCCCTGCTCGCTGATAAAGGGCAACCACTGCTCCTGACCGTACATATCAATATAAGTTATAGCAAACAAGTCTTCATAGCCCTCAAAATGATCATGCAAATACAGTGCATGTGGAGTAATACCTAAAAAGGTTGTTGATAACATCAACAAGGAATTACTGAGTAAGCGCGCCTGGTTCGCAAGTGGGCTTTCTACACGGGATAAATCGTAAAAACGGTATAAAAAACCATAATGAATACTGCTATTGAGCTGCAAAATAACCAATACAACAAAAATTTTAGCCATTCTGTTTCTGAATTGCTTAGGCCTTTGCTGCGCATAATTTTCAAAAATACGGGTATACAAGTCGGTGGGATAGCTTGTTGCCAAAATTGTCGGCATACAGGTCTCATCACAGACATTGCGCACACGATTATCAGCGATACGCCGATAGACTGCCCTCGCTACATGATAGACCCCAGGCAGACGCATAATCCAGGCAAAAACAGCCAGATAGCGCATTTTTAGAAAAATATGTATATAAGTATCAACACCTGAAAAAACATTCCCCTGCAAGTCCACCGCATACAAATCGGCTAATAAAAGCTTCTCATCATAGACTTGTAGTTGCGGGGCAGTACCTGCCTGCGTCTGTAGATCTTTAAACGCAACCCCCTGCAGCACATCAAAATGCTTAATAATCGTTGCCGTACGATTGCAGAGAGGGCAATCGCCATCATAAAAGACTGCAAGCCGGGGTGTTTTATAAATCAACTTATCGGCCAAAGTTGCCCACCAGGAAAAAGGCACCATCAAAACATATACGGACAACATCCCTAAACCAAAAGGGTATATATTAAAACTAATAGTAATCCCTATATGTAAACCAGCACCGACAAACAAAAAAATGGGGCGAAAGGAACGCCGATAAAACAAAAAGATAAAGGTGAATTGAAACAGCAAAATCAAGTAGCCAATGGATTTTTGCAAAGTTTCGTTATTTAGCATCCAGGATAAATCCAGCGCTGATACGTAATAAGGCATTGAGGAAGGCAACCACCCCCCCAGACCATTACGCCAATGTTCGGCAAATAATTTATGAATTGCCGAATCAAAATATAGAAAGCCCAGGCAAATCAACACAGGGAATAATAGACTCAAAGCACTTACCGTTCTGGGTAGTGCCGGAGTATCTTTGTACTTGAATTGCAGCTTATAAAGTAAATTATCGACTGATACTGCTCGACCGATCGGCATAAAGATCAGAAAAAACCCAACACCAATCATAAACAAGTCAAACCCTCCATCAAAATCACGCTGCATAGGCGTGAAATTCACGAAGACTAGCCAGAAAATATAGTTTGCAATAATGGCACTTTGGCTACGATAACCGACCATTACACACCCCGCTACTACCAGCCATAAACACAAGAACATTGGAATCATCGGAAATTCCACATCGATATAAGGGATAGGGTCAAAAATCAGGTGGTTAAAATAGAGCAGGAATAGAATTTCCTGAAAAGCCACAATTCCGTACAGGATACGAAAAATTCCTACAACAAAGGCTGGCGCAGTACTCTGATTATAATGCGCAAGGGTACGCGAAATGATGCTTAGCATTTTATACTCGTCTGAATGATAAAAGTACTACAAATTATAATGGAATATAGCTTTGTTAGGTGTAATTTAACTAAAAATATACTGTCTGTCGCTATCGAGGATAACAATTATCGCCTTAGCAGGCTAATCAGGGCGACTGGTAATTTGCCAGCGTGTAGCATCCGTCAACTGATGTTTTTAGGTTCAAGACAATATTGATAAGGTAGTCGCTGCAGAGGTTAAATTAAAATCATCCAGGCATAAAAAAAGCCCGTAAGTTTAAAAACTCACGGGCTTTTAAGTAAGGCTATTTAAAGCGTATTACTTAATCTTCGTCTTCAGGCTCAGCGAAAACCCATTTTACGAAGAAATAACCGCCAGCAATAACAACTGCAGCAACGGCCATGCCCGCAGGCTCTTTTAACATTTCAGTAACGTCTAATATTGCACCCATGAGTGTCCTACCTTCTTGTGAATTATTGTAATTATTACGTCATAATTATGACAGTAAATGAACTTAATATAATACTAGATGATTTATTGAAGTCAAGAATTTCTTGCTCTGTCTTGTTAGCAATCTCCTTTCTCAGTCTTTTAGCAAGAACCTTTAATCATCTTATGGCATATTATTTTTATAGTATTAATTGTCATAATAAAGCCAAGATGTTTATAATGCTATTTGGTTGGTGACTGTGTCGTCTGCATGACGCAGAATAAAAATAAGTTTGTAGGAATAGGGTTTTTAACAATAACAAAAAATGAGGGGATAATAATGTTTGGTGGTGTATTAACAGTTTTGATTGCAATCTGGGTATTCGGTACTGCAACACAACAAAAAACCGGAAAAGTAGTGTACTGGACTGCGGGTGCTGTGGTTTTATTCATAGTGGCTCAATACCTATTTGTACAGCTCAATATAATGATTATTGATGGCTATGGTAGTGATGTCGGCGGTGATTATGACCGAGACCTGACCGATATTGGAGCAAGAAACACTAGTGGCGGCGGGATTCAAGAGGGGTTCTTTGGTACCATACTAGGTATTTTATTTGAGATCTTGCCTCTGTTCATGGGCTGGTTAAGTGTTGCTTTTGTGAGAACAAAATATATGCTGAAACAGGATCTTAATTTAGCCAACCTTGTGAGTGGAATTAAAGATATGTTTATAGGAATAAAAAACAGTTTCAAAACATCTGAGTAACAACCCAGGCAAGGCACAATAACAAAAAGCCCGGTTAGAAACCGGGCTTTTTTGCTTTGGGGCATTGAGAATAATTGATGTTTATACCTCTCCCCACCCTAAAGAATAAACGATACAATAGTGACCAGTGCTAAAACAAACAGAACTGTCGCAATGGCCCCAACAATCAGATAACTAGACAATGAACCCTGCTCAAAGTCTCTTTTCCTATTCGCATTACTTTGCACACCGATGGCGGCCGCAAAAACGCTTTGCACCACCTGTTTAAGTGTAGGCTTAGACATAATAACCTCCTATCTACATTAGATACTAATGATATTTACGTGGCAAAGTAGACCACCTTTAGCTATATTAAGCAATCCCAATCGCAACAACCTCAAGTGAAGCCCATGAACAAAAAAGAATTCCTAACCCAGCAACTTGCCCAACGTATCTTGTTTTTAGATGGCGCAATGGGCACAATGATTCAAGGCTACCACCTGGAAGAACAAGATTATCGTGGAGAGCGTTTTAGTGACTGGGATTCTGATTTACAAGGTAATAATGATCTATTATCGCTTACTCAGCCAGATATTATCAAAGCCATACATAAAGCCTATCTGGATGCAGGTTGCGATATTATCGAAACCAATACCTTTAATGCCACCACAATTGCCATGGCTGATTACAATATGCAATCCCTGGCTTATGAGATTAATTTTGAATCGGCAAAAATTGCCAAACAGGCAGCCGAAGAAGCAACCCTGCAAACACCAGACAAACCGCGCTTTGTTGCCGGCACACTAGGCCCAACCAACAGAACCGCGTCAATGTCGCCCGATGTTAATGCCCCTGCGTTTCGTAATATTAGCTTTGACAAACTGGTTGATGCTTATAGCGAAGCAGTGAAAGGGCTGGTCGATGGTGGTACCGATATTCTTTTGATAGAAACCGTATTCGACACGCTTAATGCCAAAGCCGCAATTTTTGCTATCGATCAATACTTTGAGCAGCATAACATTGAATTACCCGTTATGATTTCAGGAACCATTACTGATGCATCAGGACGTACATTATCAGGACAAACCGCCCTCGCCTTCTGGAACTCGCTAAGCCATATCAGGCCTATTTCGATAGGCTTTAATTGCGCACTGGGGGCGCAGGAAATGCGTCAATATGTCGACGAACTCTCTTCTCATGTTGATACTTATATTTCTGCACACCCCAACGCGGGCTTACCCAATGAATTTGGTGAATATGATGAAACACCTGAGGAAATGGCGGCAGAAATTGCCGACTGGGCAAAAAATGGCTATCTAAATATTATTGGCGGCTGTTGCGGAACTTCTCCCGAATATATTAAGGCGATTATTGAAGCCGTCAGTCCTTACCCACCCAGAAAAATACCCAAAATAGAAACTCGTTGCCAGTTAGCCGGACTAGAGCCTTTTTCCATCGGCGCTGACTCATTATTTGTCAATGTCGGAGAGCGCACAAATGTAACCGGATCTGCACGTTTTAAAAGGCTGATTGTAGACGAAGATTACGATACCGCGCTGGATGTCGCGCGCGAACAAGTGGTTAATGGCGCGCAAATCATTGATATCAACATGGACGAAGGCATGCTGGAGTCAAAAGAGGCCATGGTGCATTTTCTAAATTTGATTGCATCAGAGCCAGATATTTCCAAAGTGCCGATCATGATTGACTCTTCCAAATGGGAGATTATTGAAGCGGGTTTGAAATGCATACAGGGAAAAGGCATCGTTAACTCCATTTCCATGAAGGAAGGCGAAGCTAATTTTATCCAGCAGGCGCAGCTGGTGCGCCGTTATGGCGCAGCTGTTATCGTGATGGCCTTTGATGAGCAAGGCCAGGCGGATACTTTTGCCAGAAAGGTCGAAATTTGCCAGCGTACCTATAAAATTCTGGTCGAGCAAGTAGGCTTTCCTCCTGAGGACATTATTTTTGACCCGAATATCTTTGCTATCGCGACCGGTATTGAAGAACACAATAATTACGGTGTTGATTTTATCGAGGCAACCCGGGAAATCAAACGCACCTGCCCACACGCAATGATCTCGGGCGGGGTATCCAATGTGTCGTTTTCCTTTCGTGGAAATAACCTGGTACGTGAAGCTATTCATGCGGTATTTCTTTATCATGCAGTACAGGCAGGCATGGATATGGGCATTGTTAATGCAGGTCAGCTAGCCATTTATGCTGACCTGCCTGATGAGCTCCGCAATGCTGTCGAAGATGTCGTCATGAATCGCGATGCTGAAGGCACAGACAAACTACTCGAAGTCGCTGAAAAATATCGTGGCGATGCCGTTGTTAACAAAAAAGAAGATCTAGAATGGCGTAACCTTCCAGTTAATAAGCGCCTGGAACATGCTTTAGTCAAAGGAATTACTGACTTTATCATAGAGGATACAGAAGCAGCTCGTCAGCAAGTAGAAAAAACATTACATGTTATTGAAGGCCCGCTAATGGACGGGATGAATGTAGTGGGAGACCTGTTCGGTGAGGGTAAAATGTTTTTACCCCAGGTGGTTAAATCCGCCCGGGTGATGAAAAAATCAGTCGCCTATTTAATGCCGTTTATGGAAGATGAAAAAGCAGGAGATATCCAGAGCAATGGCAAAATCCTGATGGCGACCGTTAAAGGCGATGTACATGATATTGGTAAGAATATCGTTGGCGTTGTACTGCAGTGCAATAATTTTGAAGTGATTG
>JAUXBW010000089.1 GCA_030619185.1 Methyloprofundus sp. | reverse complement strand
GATTAGAAAGGCGATCAATATTGATGGCGGAGTGATTCAGAACTCCTCTATTCTGTCGTTTCAAAAGCGTGAACCGGAATACCCTCATATGTACTTCAATCCGGCTGAAAATGCTATCCCGAATAATGTTGCCTAACGAATTAGGTTAGATAGTGATTCGCGCGTAGCGCGAAGCCACCATCTGAACAAAAGCATTTAACTCGGACATTTTCCCGTGTAAAAAATATTTCATCGAAAGGCTGCAATGGGTCGTTAGGAGTCAGTCAATTATGATAGTTCCTTACACTTTATAGTTTTGTCAGTATTGATCAAAGCCACTTGATTTTTTCAACACACTCTCATAGGGGCTTGAACTTTTTGACTCCCGTTGTTGAGTGCTACTGTTAGTTAATTGTATATTTGAAATAATGATCAATTAATAATAGCGCAAAAATCAGCATCAAATAAATAATGGAATAGCCAAAAGTTTGCATGGCGGTTTTATCTGCTTTGGTGCGCATCATCTTGATCGCAAAGTAAATAAAACCTAAACTCAACAAGGCACCTGGAATAACATAAATTAAACCACTCATCCCCGTTAGGTAAGGGAGCAAGGTGACGATAAACAGTAAAATGGTGTACAGCAAAATTTGTAAACGGGTAAATTCCGTACCGTGAGTAACCGGGAGCATGGGAATATTTACTTTTGCATATTCATCACGTCTGGCTATAGCCAATGCCCAGAAATGGGGAGGAGTCCAGACAAAAATTAACAGGAATAGCAATAAGGCATAGGGGTGAACTTCGCCGGTCATAGCACACCAGCCAAGTAGTGGTGGTGCTGCTCCTGCGGCACCACCAATAACAATATTTTGCGGTGTCATGCGTTTAAGATACACAGTATAAATAACTGCATAGCCTATAAGTGATACAAAAGTGAGTATTGCAGTCAGTGTGTTGACCAGAAAAATCAGTATTAACATGGCTGCAATGCCTAACACCCCGGCGAAAATAAGCACATTGCTTGAACTAAGGTCACCTTGTGGCAAGGGGCGATTCTGGGTGCGTGCCATTTCGGCATCTGCTTTTTGATCGATAAAATGGTTAATAGCTGCGGCTGATGCAGAGGCTAAGCCGATACCTAGTGTTGCATAGATAAAAAGTGCGATAGGAGGCATACCTGGAACCGCTAGCAACATCCCTACATTAGCTGTAAAAACCAGTAGAGCGACCACTCTGGGTTTGCATAACTCAAGATAATTCTTCCAGCTCAGTGTTGTTTTTTCGTTTGTCATGCTTTGTTACTTCGTTTAGTTCGTATCTGGGATAGAATACACGGTTTACTGATATTTTATGCTTTACTGTTCGGGAGGAGCAAATAAATGATAATCCGTCTTTGCATAGTGTTGTTTTATTCATTCAGTGTTTATGCCACTGAAGTTCAAGAGCGGGTATTAACTAATGGACTAAAAGTGCTCGTTAAAGAAGAGCACCGCTCTCCCGTCGTGGTGTCGCAAATCTGGTACAAGGTAGGTTCGAGCTATGAACCCTTAGGTATCACGGGTATTTCACATATGCTAGAGCATATGATGTTTAAAGGCACAAATAAGTATCCGGCAGGCGAATTTTCTAAAATTATTGCAGAAAATGGTGGTCGGGAAAATGCGTTTACCGGGCGTGATTATACCGCATATTTTCAAACGCTGGAAAAGACTCGCTTAGCAATTAGCTTTGCATTAGAAGCGGATCGTATGCAGCATTTAAAATTAATAGCCGAAGAACTGGAAAAAGAGCTGCAAGTAGTCATGGAAGAGCGGCGCATGCGTACCGAGGATAATCCACGCGCCAAACTGCAGGAGTACCTTATGGCACTGGCGTATTCCAATTCACCTTATAGAAACCCGGTGATTGGCTGGCCGGCAGATATAGAAAATTATCAAGTTGATGATTTACTGCAATGGTATCAACAATGGTATGCACCGAATAATGCCACTCTAATTGTTGCGGGTGACGTACAGGCTGAAGACGTTTTTAAATTGGCAGAGCATTATTTTGCAGCAATTCCTGGCAAGGCAATTAAAACGCTTAAACCGCACACAGAAATGGAACAAGTTGGAGTTCGGCGTATGACCGTTAAATTACCTGCCAAAGTCCCTTATATCCTTATGGCTTATAAAGTCCCTAGTCTAAATACAGTGGCCGCCGAATGGGAGGCCTATGCTTTAGACGTATTAGCTGCTGTGCTGGATGGTGGTGGTAGTGCGCGTTTGCCTGCCAGGTTGCAACGGGGGCAACAAGTAGCTAGCTCTGTCGGAGCAGGGTATGACATCAGTGGCCGTTTAGAAGAGTTGTTTTTGTTTGAAGCGACACCGGTTAATGGTCAAAGCCTTTTAGATCTGGAAATAGCACTAAAAACAGAAATACGTACGCTACAGAGAGACGCTATTAGTGCGCATGAATTAGCGCGAGTAAAAGCACAAGTGATGGCACAATCGGTCTACGAACAGGACTCTCTGTTTTACCAGGCAATGAAATTAGGCATAGCTGAAACCGTGGGTTTAGGCTGGAAAAAAGCAGAACAATACAGAGATAAAATTAATCAGGTTACTGCTGAGCAAGTACGTTGGGTGGCTGATAAATATCTCATAGAGTCACATTTGAGTATTGCCTACCTGGAACCACAAACCATGGCAGCCAATGCAAAACCAGGAGTTCATCATGCGCATTAAATCATCATTAATCGCTATACTATTCGGCATTGTGAGCATGCAAGCTTTAGCATTTCCCCCTATCAAGCATTGGCAGACGACTCAGGGGGGGCTGGTTTATTTTGTGGCAAGTCCCGGTTTGCCGATGGTGGATATTCGATTAGTCTTTGATGCCGGCAGTGCGAGAGATGGCAGGCTTGATGGTATTGCTTCTCTGACTAGCAGCTTATTAGAAACCGGAGCAGGACAGTGGAATGCTGATCAAATTGCACAACGCTTTGATGAGGTGGGCGCAAAATATAGCTATGCGACGCATCGCGATACGAGCTGGGTCGGCTTACGTAGCCTAACTCAAGCTGATTTATTAGAGCCAGCTTTAGGTACTTTTCAGAAAATCCTAAGTCAGCCACAATTTACCCGGGAGCAGTTCCTGCGTGTAAAAGACCAAAAGCTAATGGGGCTTAAGCAGCAACTGGAAAAGCCAGGCTATATTGCTAAAAAAAATTTCTATCAAGCTATCTATGGCGAACATCCGTATGCACATCTGGTCGCAGGGGATATAGAGTCAATCAAGCAAATACAGTTAACGGATATTAAGCAATTTTATCAACAGTATTATGTGCGTAATAATGCTATTTTAGCTATCGTGGGTGATTTAACTGAATCACAGGCACGGCAAATAGCTGAAACATTATTTAAGCAATTAAAACGGGGTGAAAAGGCAAAGCAGTTATCCCAGGTGGTGCTGCCTAAAAAGGCTAATAAAAAGCATATTGATTTCCCCTCAACCCAAACGCATATTCTGGCGGGTTTGCCTGTATTGACTCGAAATGATGAAGATTATTTTCCTCTGTATGTAGGTAATCATATTTTAGGTGGGAGCGGCTTGGTCTCCCTGCTGTTTAATGAAATCCGGGAGAAAAGAGGGCTGGCTTATAGTGCATATAGCTATTTCTCGCCATTAGAAGAGAGCGGCCCTTTTACTATGGGTTTGCAAACGCAAAATAAACAAAGTGACATGGCGATTGAGCTTATGCAAACAACACTTGCCGACTTTATAAATAAAGGCCCCACACAGGCGCAATTAATGGCAGCGCAGAAAAACCTGACGGGCGGGTTTGTATTACGTATTGATAATAATAAGAAACTTTTAAACTATATTGCGATGATTGCTTTCTATCAGTTGCCATTAGATTATTTAGATAGTTTTCCTGGCAAGGTTTCACGGGTGACTGTCGATGAAATAAAAGCCGCCTTTCAGCGACGGGTTAAGACTGATTTAATGCAAATTATTAGTGTTGGCGGATATAGTGAGTAATAAAGTCAGGATTATTGGCGGACAATGGCGTGGGCGCAACCTGGTTTTTCCAGATGTTCAGGGTTTGCGGCCAACACCTGCACGAGTTCGCGAAACACTGTTTAACTGGTTGCAATATGACGTTATGGCCAGTCGTTGTCTGGATTTATATGCGGGCAGTGGTGCATTAGGCATGGAAGCAGCCTCACGGGGGGCAAAGTCAGTGGTTCTGGTTGAGAGTGAGGCGCAGGTGTGTCGACAATTAAAGCAGAATACCGAATTGCTTACTGCAAAGCAGGTGAAGATTGTACAACAAGATGTGTTTCGTTATCTCGCAGGGAATGCAGAGGCATTTGATCTGGTCTTTTTAGACCCGCCCTTTGCAAAAGGTTATGCTGGGCAAGCAGCAAACTGGTTAGAAGATAAGTTATGGTTAGCAAACCATGCCAAAATCTATATAGAAGTAGAACGCCAGTTAAAGTTAACAGGCCTGCCAGAAAACTGGACTTTGCTAAAGCATAAAACAGCAGGTGAGGTAGCCTATTATTTATTCGAGCGGGTAGTTTAATCTTATGGGGTGGCTGTAGGTCGGGTTAGATTTTTATTATGGAGTAAGAAAAACGTAACCCGATAACATGACTGATTCTTTCATTGTCGGGTTACGTTATCTGCGTTTACGCTAGATAAGGGAGCTGGAAACAAATAATCGTCCGATATTGGGTAGAATTTTTGTTTGTGTTCGGTGGTGTCGCAACGGGCGCATAGCAAGCTACGTAACTGTTGCGACACCGTCGAAGACGGACAAAAAGGCCAACAAGATTGGATGATTATTTATTTCCATCTCCCTAAGCTAACCCGACCTACAAATATCCAAAAATTTACCACAAAGTCATTATTACAAGTTATAATGTTCGGCTTAGAAAAATTCTGTGCATTAGCTATGTACCCGGATTAGAAAGAAATAATGAATATAACGGCAATATACCCAGGTACATTTGATCCTGTCACCAATGGACATCTTGATATTATTGCCAGAGCGGCCAGGTTATATCATAAGGTCATTGTTGCCGTTGCTGTGAATAGCAATAAAACGCCTTTGTTTGATATAGCGCAGCGTGTTGAATTACTGGAGCAGGTCAGTACTGAGTTTACTAATGTCGTCATTATTGGCTTTGATAATTTACTGGTTGATTGTGCCAGAGAGCAAGGTGCAAATGTCGTATTGCGGGGCTTAAGGGCTATTTCAGACTTTGAATATGAGTTTCAACTAGCTGGGATGAATCGGCGCTTGTCACCCGAGCTTGAAACCATGTTTCTCACCCCCGCCGAACAATATGAATTTATTTCTTCGAGTATGATTAAGGAAATTGCAAGATTAGGGGGAGATGTCTCTGAATTTGTGCCGGATAATGTACTACAACGTTTAATAGAAAAGTTTAATAGAGGTTAAGCATGTCACTACTGATTGATGACGAATGTATCAATTGCGATGTTTGTGAGCCAGAGTGCCCAAACGGAGCAATTTCACAGGGAGATGAAATTTATATTATCGACCCGGAACTTTGCACCGAGTGTGTAGGGCACCACGATTTACCGCAATGCATAGAAGTCTGCCCGGTGGATTGTATTGATAAAGATCCCAATATGGTTGAAGAGCAAGATACACTTTATCAAAAGTATCTGAAATTGACAGCGTAATATTTTATGCTTTGCTGCGTAAAAAAAGGGGAGCATTGCTCCTCTTTTTTTTGCAGAGTAGAGCGGACTTCAGTCCGCTATTGTAAGCGCCCCACACGATCATACACGCCTAACGCATAGATTCCCGATAAAGTCTGCCCAGCTTAATGATTGGTTAGGTCTCGGGAATGACATGATTAAAAAACTATTTTATAAATAATAGAATAAACACAACAATATGGCATTATTACGCTTAAAAAAAGTCTCCATTGCATTTGGTACCCACGCATTACTCAAACAGGCCGAGTTTCAATTAGAAGAAGGTGAGCGAGTGGGGTTGTTAGGTCGTAATGGCGAAGGCAAGTCGACATTAATGAAAATCGTTATGCGACATATTCATGCGGATGAAGGTGAGGTCTGGTATAAGCCTGAATTACGCATAGCGGTGTTAGAACAAATGCCGCATCTGCCGGATGAAGAAACTATTTATGATGTCGTTGCTGGCGGCTTAGGTGAAGTAGGAGGTTGGATTAAACGCTATCACGAGCTAACCCTGCTGACAGACTTTAATGATGCGGTAATGAAAGAAATGGGTGCATTACAGCATAAGCTCGATGTACATAATGGCTGGCAAATACAGCAGCGAGTTGAAAATATCTTAAGCCGCCTGAATCTGCCGTCTGAAACAAAAGTAAAGAGTTTGTCCGGAGGATGGAAACGTCGAGTATCTCTGGCCAAGGCTCTGGTTATAGACCCTGAAGTTTTATTACTGGACGAGCCAACTAACCACCTGGATCTGGAAACAATCCTCTGGCTGGAAGAGCAATTACTTGGCTTTAAGGGGGCTATTTTATTTGTTACCCATGACCGCTCCTTTCTGCAAAAACTAGCGACACGTATTATTGATCTTGATAGAGGACAATTAGTTTCATGGCCAGGGGATTATGCGGATTATTTAGTAAAAAAAGCGGCAGCACTTGAAGAAGAGGCTACACAAAACGCCTTATTTGACAAGAAACTTGCCGAAGAGGAAGTCTGGATACGCCAGGGCATAAAAGCACGTAGAACCCGTAACGAAGGGCGGGTAAGAGCCCTGGTAGCATTACGAAAAGAACGCTCACAACGACGCAATTTACAAGGCACCAGTAAGCTATTGATGGAGAGCGGTGAAGCTTCAGGTAAAAAAGTCATAGAAATGCTGGATGTCAGTTTTGCCTATCCGGATAAAGCAATAGTTAAAAACTTTTCTACTGTGATTCAGCGTGGCGATAAAATCGGCTTAATCGGTCCTAATGGCGCAGGTAAAACCAGCTTCTTAAAGTTATTATTAAAAGACCTACAACCTGATAGTGGTATAGTCGAACAAGGCACAAAATTACAAGTCGCTTATTTTGATCAATTAAGAGAAGAGTTAAACCCGGAAATCAGCGTTGCTGATTCAATTGCAGAAGGTAATGACCATGTGCTGATTAATGGCGAACCACGACATGTGATTTCCTATCTCGGCGATTTTTTATTTGCGCCAGTGCGTGCGCGGTCACCAGTTAAAACCTTATCGGGGGGAGAAAAAAACCGCTTATTACTGGCGAAATTATTTACCAAAACCGCCAATCTAATCATTATGGATGAACCGACTAATGATTTAGATATGGAGACCCTGGAACTACTGGAAGAAAGGCTGGTTGATTATAAGGGAACTTTGCTCATCGTCAGTCACGACCGGGTGTTTTTAGATAATGTTGTTACCAGTGTGATTGTGTTTGAAGGTGCTGGCGTGGTCAGTGAATACGTGGGCGGTTACTCAGACTGGTTAGCTTACAGCCAGACACAGGCAAAAGAGCAGGCCAAAGCAGCCAAACAAGTAGCTAAAGCAGAGAAAAGTCAGGCAAACACAACAATATTAAAAAAGAAAAAAATAAGCTATAAGGAGCAAAAAGAATTAACTGAACTCCCTGCAATTATTGAAGACCTAGAGAGTAGGCAAGTAGAACATAACGAGCAAATAGCCACCCCGGAGTTTTATCAGCAGGATCAGGGAAAAGTAGATCTAGCCCTTAAAGAATTAGCTAAGATAGACACAGATTTGCAGCAAGCTTATACGCGATGGGATGAGCTAGAGGCATTAGCAGAATAATAATTTGCAATTAACTTAAAGCTGTTTTATTATATTCTGCTGTTCAACGCTCGTTGAATGGTCTTATGTGGAGAGCTGGCCGAGTGGCCGAAGGCGCACGCCTGGAAAGTGTGTATACGGCAACGTATCAAGAGTTCGAATCTCTTGCTCTCCGCCATTAGTGCTTTTAAGGCATTGTTTATTAACGATTAATAAATGTTTATGTAAAGGTTGAAAGTTGGAGATTAATGAGTCGATCATACCCATGAGCTGCTTTAACTGCTGCAGCGGACTCCATTGCAAGGTGAGTAAATGTTGGATTGTTAGATGTGACCCTGTGTTTTCTGTTGTCATTTTTAATATCAGTTGATAAAATTGTAACTTGTTGATCTATTTTAAATTAAAATTACTGGTAGCAGCATCAGGGTCAGCCAACTTGATTTTGAAATGTAGATTTTTTTCAAGCTGGCCGACCTCTTGAATTGTTATTTTTGATTATAATCTTTTTAACCTTAATGTCTTTATAATTTCCAGTATTACGTTTCGCTATGGGTTGATGTTAATGTAAAAAACCTGGAAGGCCTTGCCTTATATCCGATAAAAAATACTCAGTTGATAAATATTTGAAATAGGCGTATATATAATAGGGGAATATGCCAGGAGCATTCTAATGAATAGTGTACATAATTCACAACATCATCCCTTTTCTGAACAAGAAAATGATTTATCACACTGGACTGCTGGCTCGATTATCAGTAGTCATAAAAAAAAAGGATTGGATCATACTGGAACGGAAATGAAAGTGGTCGACATGGATCTATATATCCTGGAAGTTTTTCCACCTAAAGAGGTGG
>JAUXBW010000156.1 GCA_030619185.1 Methyloprofundus sp. | reverse complement strand
CAACAGCTTGAACAAACCTGTATGAGTGATGAGCAAACAGGCTTAGACGCATTGATAAATTCAGGTAGAGTGCTTATACAAGAGATAGAAGAGCAAATGCAGCAAGCGCGAGATATATTGTTAGAACTCAATTCCTGTCGGCAGGACGTTGCTGAGAAACTTATTAGCAGCATTGAAAGTGTTTCCCAAACTGAAGTTTTATGGGAATATATGGAAAGTATTTGGGAGTATTTTGGGGTGGACTCTGAGTATCATTCTGCAGGGTGTGCCATATTGCAAGCGGGGCAGTTGCAGCGAGTGGGGCAGTTTCCTGGTGTGCCAGAAGATGGCGTGACCGTCACGGTGAATAGAGATATTGCGCTGGCAAGAGAAGATATGCAATATTTGACCTGGGAGCACCCCATGCTGGTTTCGGCAATGGATCTGATGTTGTCAGGAAATGTCGGAAATGCGGCAGTAAGTGTAGTTAAGCATGAGGAGTTGGCTGCCGGACAGTATTTTTTAGAATGCCTTTTTTTAGTTGAATGTAGTGCGCCTTTGCATTTGCAATTAAGTCGCTTTTTACCTGCGACCCCGGTTCGTATCCTGGTTGATAGTGCATTGCAGGATTTAACAGAGCAGATTCAACATCATGAACTGCAGGAAGTTGTTGAAAAAATAGAAAATGAGCAAATAACTGCTTTTATCAGTAGTGAGCACAAAAATATTCATGCCATGATTGCCAGTGCCGAGCAAAAAGCTGAAACTAAAATGCAAGACATTACGGGGCTGGCGAATACTCATATGCTTGCGGCTCTGGCTAAGGAAATACGGCGCTTAGAAGCATTAAGTCAGGTAAATTCCGGGATCAAACCTGAGGAAATAACAGAATTAAAAGATAAGGCAATTGACTCTCATGGATATATTAAGGATGCTAAATTGCGCTTGGATGCAGTTCGATTTATTATAAGCAGTTAGATGAGAAAGTTTACTGGTTCAGTGGCTATGATTGCTTGTTATTTAATACTTCGTGCGGTTATGGATGCGAAGTATATGTAATAACTGCCAGGAAAATTAAAATAATAATCAAAGTATAGAGGAAAAACATGGGCTTATTTGGTTCGATTACGGGCAAATCAAAAGTTAAGGCAGCGAATAAACTAGTACAGAAGGCGCGATCATTGGAGGATACTGCACAAGCTGAGCAATTACTTGCACAGGCAATAGCCATCTATGAGGCTATTCCATCGGATAGTTCCGCCTTTAATGATGCCCTGTATAACTTGGGAATGGCATTATTATATTCGGCGCGATTGAAGCAAGGCGCTGAAGCTAAAGAGTTGTATCAGAAAGCGGGGGAGAAATTTTCTTATTGTCTGGTGGCAAAATCTGACTACCTAGGGGCTGCTCTGGATTGGGGGGTTGCCTTGATGGAGCTAGCTCCATTACAGGGTGAGGCGGATAAAGAAGCAACATATGCCCTGGCAAAAGAAAAATTCACAATTGCGGATGGTATTCAAAAAGGAGTTGCCAGTTATAACTTCGCCTGTTTACATGCCGTGCATAATGACTTTGATGCTTGCAAAGAGGCTTTAGTGCTTGCTTTGGAGTACAAGAACCTACCTGATGAAGAAGATATCTTGAATGATGCGGATATGCAGGTTGCCAAGACAAAGTCATGGTTTAATGATTTTATTGCTTCCATAAATGCGCCTGAAGTTGAGGAAGATTCCGAGCAGGAAGATAAAGCCGAGGACAGCTTTAAAGGCACTGAGTATAGTAAGATGAACGTGCGTACTGATGGCTATAAAGTTGAATATGACAAAAAAGATAAATAACCCTTTTTGTCTTTTCTGGGTGTGCTATATCCGCTATATTAGCCGGTATAGCCTCTTTGAAAACTAGGTTCTTGCTTTATAAAGCTTACGGGGCAATGTGCTCGTATATGAGGTGCTGACTGACTGCTTAGTGAAAAACGGAGCAGGAATAAACAGAGCGTATAATTCTATACTAAAATACTTGGTATTTATGTGTGTAATAATTTATACTCACTGCAAATCAATAATTGCTGTCAGTTTTGCTTGTTATTGATGAAATGTTAATTTTATTTTTTAGGAGAACGATCAATGGCTTATGAATTACCTGCTCTACCTTATGCGCAAGATGCTTTGGCACCACATATTTCTGCAGAAACTCTAGAGTTTCATTATGGCAAGCATCATCAAACCTATGTAACAAACTTAAATAATCTAGTGCCTGGAACTGAGTTCGAGGGTGCGTCTGTTGAAAGCCTGGTGATGCGCTCATCCGGCGGGATTTTTAATAACGCTGCTCAGGTCTGGAATCATACATTTTACTGGCATAGTTTGTCGCCAAATGGCGGTGGTGAACCTTCGGGTGCGTTAGCCGAGGCTATAAATACAAGCTTTGGCTCATTTGCGGAATTTAAAGAGGCGTTTACTAAATGCGCTGTAACAACTTTTGGTTCTGGCTGGGCATGGCTAGTAAAAAATACAGATGGAAGTCTGGAATTGGTGAGTACAAGCAATGCAGCATGCCCGTTAACAGAGGGGCAAACACCGCTATTAACATGTGATGTTTGGGAGCATGCGTATTACATTGATTATCGTAATGCTCGTCCTAAATATTTGGAAGCATACTGGGCACTCGTTAACTGGGAGTTTGCAGCGGAGAATTTTGCTGCATAATAATTATGCACGGGTACCGTTTTCTACAGTTGGGACAAAAAGAAAAGCCTGGGTTTATTGCAAACTCAGGCTTTTTTTATGCTTTTATTTTACTACGCGCAGGTGCGGTCGTGCGGGTGGTGAATTTTCAGGTGGGGGAGGGTTATCCTCTTCCTCTTGATCAAATACCATGCCTTTGCCGTTTTCTTTAGCATAGATGGCCATCACGGCGGGGACAGGGGCGATAATGTGCATAGCCTGGCCATTAAAGCGGGCATTAAACTCAATTGCCTTATTTTCAAGTGACAGATCCTGAATCGCTTCTGGGCGCATATTGAGTACAATTTTACCGTCCTCGATATAATCATTGGGTAATGCTGCATGGGGATGTGCTGCATCGACCAGTAAATGAGGCGTTAAATTGTTATCAATAATCCATTGATAAATGGATCGAATAAGATAAGGCTTTAAAGAAGTCATTTTTTGCCAGATGTTTTGACCATTTCTTGTTCTTCTACGCTTAAGCTGGCAGCAAAGGCTTCACGACTAAAAAGGCGCTCAGCATAGGCATCAATAACACTTGCGCTTTCAGGTAAATCAATGCCGATATCAGGTAAGCGCCAAAGCAAAGGCGCGAGTGTGCAGTCGATTAAAGAAAAATCGTCACTCATAAAAAACTCGTTGGCGGCAAATAAGGGTGTTGCTGCGATCAGGCTTTCTTTAAGCATCTTTTTTGCTCGAGCAGATTTTTTCTCACCGGAATTGAGTACCTCATCAAGTAAATGATACCAGTCCTGATCTATACGCTTGATAATCATACGTGCATTGGCGCGCGAGACGGGGTCCATTTGATGTAGGGGCGGGTGAGGAAAGCGTTCATCTAGATACTCCATGATGATACGCGAATCATATAAGACCAGATCACGTTCAACTAAAGTGGGCGAAGTACCATTAGGGTTGAGCTCTAATAGGCTTTCTGGTGGATCGCTAGGATCAAAATATTCAATTTCTGCAGTGACACCTTTTTCATGCAAAGCAAGTCTTGTACAGTGACTCAGTGCGCAAGTAGGTGAAGAAAATAATGTCATGACTGAACGACGAGTGTTAACAGTTACCACGAATCATAACTCCAAATTAGTTAAAGATTAGACAAATGGGAGCATTATAGCATACCTAAATGTGACTAGGTGGTGCATATCTGTTATTTACTGTCAATTTTAGTGTGAAGTATAGAAAGAGCCGGTTTTATTGTTGTCGGGGGAAGCAGGTAGATTTTAAGCCGCGATTAAAAGTTCAAATAATCGCGGCTAAAGACTGCTCCTACGGAATGCCAGTTAATAGATCATATTTATTTAATCTCTACGACACTAATCACTTCAAAGTACGCATTATTACCTTCATGAAATTGCAGGGTAACCGAATAACCTATACCGGTATTGATATCAGTGACGCGAGGAATTCTGACTTTTTTATCCTCAAAGCTATAGGTTGCGCGATAAGGATCTACTGTCGTAACAGCTAAGGGCTCAATAGCTGACAAGGTGAATTGAATGCCACTATCGCCATTACGTGCTTGATGGAGTTGGGTTAATCTCGCTTTATACTCCTGTTCACCTGCCAGCACTCTAGGGATGAGTAATTCAAATGAATTATAGATAGAAGCATTTGCTTTAGCTGTCGCTGAATTTAAAGGGTTAATACCAGTACCGGTGATTTTTATCGCATATTGGTCGTCACTGTTTGGAAAAGATGTAATATATTCTCTTGTAGTAGAATAAGTTTTTTCTTTACCTTCAGCATCTAAGCCAGAAGCAGACAAATCTGGTTTTTCGAGAACTACTGACCCTTGTCCACAGGAGTCGTCGGAACCTCCATCATTCCCATCTCCTAGTAGCGGGGATGAGATTGCAATCAGATAATTTCTTGGCCCAGGAGGTACACCAATATCTACAGTGTTTAATGTATCAAAGCAGGGATCAACAATACCTATTAATGCCCCTTCAAAATAACCTGCATTATAGGCTAGATACATATGATTCGATGTTCCCGCATCAGGCGAAATAATTGTGTTACCGAGTAAATCTTTATCAGTACCTGTTTCATCAACCCAGTGCAAGAATTGAAAGCGAGCAAATTCTCCTTTATGTGGGGCGTTTAAGTCATTTAGTGCTTTCAGGCGATCAGGGTCGAATACATAAAGTACCCAGCTTTTTTTGCCAAAACAGCTAGTCCCTTTGGGGGAAACCTCAAGAGTAATAATTTCATCACCTGCACTGGCGAGAGAGAACCAGTCTTTGTCGCCAGAATCGTATAAGTGCCCTTTTATATTTCTTCCCGAATTCAGCGTAGTGGCCTGGGCAGAGCGGTTATTAAATTCAACATCTACATTATCGTAGGGTTGATCACCGGGTTGCCCAGCAAAAGCGGGATCGATCTTGACTGTAATGTTTAAAATAGCCGTTGAAGTTGTGCCTTTTTCATTATATAAAGTGTAGTTAAAGCTATCAATATCGACACCGCTCTCTGGCAGGCTGGTGTTATCGGTACTACTGTAAAGCTTGTAGAGATAAGCTCCCGAATTATCTGGTATTTCTAAAAAACCGTATTTAGCCGTTGTCGTATTAAAAATCACAGTATTGCCATAAAGGTCGTTGTTGATTACATTTCCTGCAACGGATGGTTTTTCGGTAATTACCACGGATTCATGATCATCAATAGCTAGAGGTTGATCTGTCTTGGTGACACTGACATCAATAATTAACTTCGCTGTATCTGTCTCGCCTGAAGCATTTGCAAGGGTATAGGTGAAGTTGTCAAAGCCAATCCCATTAGGAGGTAAGCTAGAACCATTAGTACTGTCAAAAAGTTTGTAAATGTAACCACCTT
>JAUXBW010000075.1 GCA_030619185.1 Methyloprofundus sp. | reverse complement strand
CTTTGCTTTGCTTAGGCATGACATCTTCATGAGAGTCTTCTTCTACACTGCATGACAGTGGTTTATCATTTATCGAAGTTTTTGTTGAATGATTAACAATTGTTGATGAGTACTGTCTATCAAGGTGTGATTCTACTTTTGTTGTATGCGTTGCGCTAACAGAACTGGGTACAATAATAGCAAGCAACAAGATTGTCTTACTTAAAGTGATTAAGTTCATAATATTCTCCTCTTAATTGCTTAGCATGGAGCCAGCTAAAATGACCTATGACAACAATTAAAAATAGTTAGGTAGTGATTTAACTAATGCAGGAGTTATGCCAGAAGAGATGGAATTATTTTTTTACTTTAAAAACAGATGGATATGATTTTTTCAGATATAAAAAAGTAGATAAGGATAAAAACATATGACGATATTTCGTGAATTAACGCTATATTGTTATTTAGCAGTAGCAGAACGTCGAATGCCGAGCTTATTCATGCGGGAGCGTAAGGTATTTGGGTGCAGTTCTAAAATTGCGGCTGCGCCTTGTTCTCCAGAAATTTTCCAGTCTGTTGTTTTTAATACTTTGAGGATATGTGATTTTTCCATATCATCTAATGATAAAAGGTTTTCTGATTCAGTTATTTTGTTATTAGGAGCAAGTAACTCAGGAATAAGAAGACTTTTGTTGGGTGATAGAATAACAGCTCGCTCAATAACATTTTCCAATTCACGTACATTTCCAGGCCAAGGGTAGTTATGTAAATTATCCATGATCTTTTGCGGTATACTGTCGATCTGTTTGCTCATTTTATTGGCATATTTATTAACAAAATAATGTACCAGTAACGAAATATCGTTTTTACGTTCCCGTAGTGGAGGAATGGTGAGCGGAAAGACACTCAGCCTATAATACAGGTCTTCACGGAAACTGCCTTGATCGACCATTTGCTTCAAATCACGATGAGTCGCAGCGATGATTCTGACATTTATGTTGATGGTCTTAGAATCGCCCAGCCGTTCAATTTCGCCTTCTTGTAGCACACGCAATAATTTAGCTTGTAGCTCTAGTGGTAATTCAGCGATTTCATCCAGGAAAATAGTGCCTTCATGCGCCAATTCAAAGCGACCGATGCGGCGTGCCGTAGCACCGGTAAAGCTGCCTTTTTCATGGCCGAATAATTCGCTCTCAATCAAATTCGCGGGCAAGGCGGCACAGTTGACTTTTACCAGTGGCCGCTTATTACGTTGGCTAAGATTATGTAGGGCTCGGGCAAATAACTCTTTGCCTGTGCCCGTTTCACCTAAGAGTAAAACGGTGGTGTCGGTAGGTGCAACTTGCTCAACCTGATGCAAGACCGTTTTCAGCGACTGGCTTTTACCTAAAATATCCTCAAATTTATGATTGAGATTAATTTGTTCCTGTAAATAAATGTTTTCTTCTTGCAAATGGTTTTTCAACTGTTCAATTTCAGAGAGTGCATTTTTGAGGCTTTCCTCGGCCAGTTTGCGTTCAGTAATATCTCTGAATACCATCACTACCCCTCGTAGTTGATTATCTTCCATGATAGGCGTACTCACAAAATCTACGGGAAAACTTGAACCATCATGGCGCCAAAACCGTTTATCACTGGCTTGATATCGTTGTTTACCTCGGATGATACTCTGTACAGGGCAGTATTTTTCAGACTTAGGGTCATTTAGTCCAAAAATATCGTGGATGCTTCGACCTTCAAAATTCTGACCCTGCCAGCTCAACATATTGGAAGCAGTAGGATTGATGAAAACCACTTGCCCTTCACAGTCAAAGCCACAAATACCTTCACCTGCGGCTGACAACAGTAGCTCATTACGTCGTTGTAACAAAGCTAGCGTTGCTTCAGTTTGCTTGATTTTACTCACATCCTGAAAAACGACTACTGCACCGATGATCGCGCCGTTTTCCCAAATAGGGGTGCTGGTGTAATGCACCGGAAAACAGCTTCCGTCCTTTCGCCAAAAGACTTCATCTGTAATATGATGTACTTCACCGTCTTTTAACGCTGCATAAATGGGGCACTCTTTTTTTGGATAATGCTTGCCATCAACTTTGCTATGGTGATGTTTATCATGCACTGGCTTACCAATGACATCTTCTTCCGTCCACCCTGTCATGGCTATTGCAGCCGGATTAACAAAAGTTCCTTTACCTTCATGGTCCAGACCATAAATACCTTCACCAGCAGAAGTCAGAATCAGTTCATATCGTCGTAAGATTTGCTTGGTGCTTGTCATAGGAAATTAAATTTTTAAAGTTCAATCGTATTATTCCGGAATCACATTATTATCTAAGCCTGGATACCTTATCAACCTAGGTTAAATTTTAGTACTAAATAGCTTCAGTACCTTATATTTCAAGACTAGATTATATACATTTTATTCATGAAACACATATCTGGATAACTATTTAGGCACATAATCATTCAATAGTTTACCTATAAATATCCCATAATAATATGAGCCTAAGTTTCACGATTAATATAAAAAATACACAACCCAAGCGGCTCAAAGTTTCAATTATTTTTTCGGTCAACGAAATTGAGTATTAGTCTATGTCAGCTATTGGCCGTTATGTACAGTAACGAATTATGTGTAGTTACGGAGTAGCGACCAGTATATATAAGGCACTACCTGCACTTGCGGCCACTTGAGTTAATTGGTACTGTACATAATGGCCGTAACCAGCTATTCAATATAAGATTTAATTATGCGTAACAACAAAATATATCACATTAAATCTGAGCAAATACTTCACATATCAACACACTTTCAGAGGGGCTTGCCAACTTGCTGGTCTTTTAGTCCCTCCTCAGCGTTGCAATAACAGTTACATAGCGCGACTATGCGCCGTGTCTACGCCTTGAATACAAATAAAAATCCTGCGCCAGATGCTCAACTTATTCCGTGCGCGCTTCTAACAGCTAATCTTTGCCGATAAATAGTCGCACTAATCACTGCAATAGGTGGGACAAAAATATTCAGCACGGGCATCATTAACGCGAATAGAACGAGCCCGCCAAAACTTAATGCACCTAGGCGTACCGTTTTAAGCGCCTGGCGTTGCTCTGAGAACAGCGCACCCTCATTTTCCAGGGGATAGGCAAAATATTCCATACTAAGGCCCCAGGCACCAAATAGCCCCCATAAAATGGGAGCAATGATATTCACCCCAGGGATTATTGAGATAATAACAAGGGGAATAGCCCGGCTCACTAAATAAACAATGCGCTTTAATTCAGAGCCTAAAACAGAAAGTACCGCCTGCTCTTGAATTCCCCCGGTTTGATCATTTAATATAGCGTGTGTTTTAGCCGCCAGGCCACCGTAAAATGGCGATGCAATTAGGTTCGCAATTAAGGTAAAGGTAAAAAAACCTGCGATAAAGAAACTGATAAAAAACAGAGGATAAATTAACCAGTCCAGCCACTGCAACCAATCGGGTATAAATTGTGTGATCAACACCCCCACAGAGTGATAGCCCAAATACAACATACTGGAAAACAGTAATAAATTCACCAGAATAGGGATTAATACATACTTCCTTAACTGCTTATGCCAAAGTAAAGATGCGCCTTGCATTAAACTCTGTAGAGCCAGCATAGGATTTTTTCCTGCCTTTTTATTCAATTCTATAGTCATTTTTTTAATTCTCTAACACCTTGTTGAAAAGGATTAAACACCGCTCCCCGTTCGGTCACAATAACACTGATTAATTCCGCAGGTGTCACATCAAAGACCGGATTCCATGCACTGACTACCCCACCCTCTTGCGCATAACAATCAGGCAAGAACTCACTCGCTGCACGTTGTTCTATTACAATCTGGCTACCTTCTTGCATATTAAAGTCAATCGTTGATACCGGTGCAACAACCATGACCTTAACACCATGGTGCTTAGCCAAAACAGCTAATGAATATGTACCAATTTTATTGGCTACATCACCATTGGCTGCGATACGATCTGCGCCCACTATAATCCAGTCAATTTTACCTTGTTGCATCAACATGGCTGCTGCGGAGTCGGCAATCAGTGTCACGGGGATATTGTCTTCTGCTAATTCCCACACCGTTAATCGTGCCCCTTGTAGCCAGGGGCGTGTTTCACCTGCAAAGACAGTACGTGCTTTTCGTTGATACGCACTGCGAATAACACCCAGAGCAGTTCCATAACCCCCTGTTGCCAGAGCACCTGCATTACAATGGGTTAATAGCCCCTGTGCATCAGCCAGTATATCAGCACCCATTTCACCCATCTGCTGGTTAGCCGCTATATCTTGTTGGTGAATTTCAACAGCCTGGTTAATCATCTCAACAATAGGTGAGCCGGTGATTAATGCCAGCTTCTCCTGCATTAGCGATAATGCCCAGAATAGATTGACAGCGGTTGGGCGTGATGCGGCCAGGAGTGCGATATCAGCCGTGACTTGCTGCTGCCACCCGGTATTATTGATTGCATAATGCTGTTGCACTGATAATGCGACAGCATAAGCGGCTGCAATACCTATCGCGGGCGCACCACGGACGCGCATCGTTTTAATTGCCTCGGCAACCTCGGCAGCTGTCGTAAAAGTATCGTAATGAACCCGTTCGGGTAATTGGCGCTGGTCTAATACTAATAACTGCGTACCCTGCCATATTAAAGCATGGACTAAATATTGGGTACCACTATAGACATTGAGTTTATTTGGGGAACTACTCATTAACACGTATACTCATTAATTATTATTTCTCTACTTCCCATGCTCCGCGTGGGTACTAAAATGCGATAGGCAGGATAAGGCTTTAGCCCGCCTTTATATTTGGTACAGGTTAAAATAAAAGCGGGCTAAAGCCACGCCCTACGCTTTTGCTGCTAGTTCTATAAACAAGCCACTTTATATAAACATATTCTGCCATGCAAGTTGACACTCTAATTAACGCACGCTGGATTATACCTGTAGAACCTCATGAAGTAATACTAGAACATTATGCACTAGTGATTCATGACGGGCATATTCTGGACATACTGCCGCAACAACAGGCACAAGAAAAATATCAGGCACAGCAGCAGGAAAATTTGCTCAACCATGCGCTTATTCCAGGCTTTATCAATGCCCATACGCATGTTGCCATGACGCTATTTAGAGGTATTGCTGATGACTTACCGCTTATGGACTGGCTAGAAAAGCATATCTGGCCTTTAGAAAAAAAGTGGGCTAATGAAGCCTTTGTCCGCGATGGAACAGACCTTGCGATTGCTGAAATGCTGCGTGGAGGGACTACCTGTTTTAATGATATGTATTTTTTTCCTGAAATTACCGCACATCAAGCTATTCAACATGGTATACGCGCCAATACGGGGCTGATCATGATCGACTTTCCGACCCTCTGGGCGGATGGTCCAGAGCAATATATCGAAAAAGGCCTGGCATTGCATGATGAACTACGTCACGAACCTTTAATACGTACACCTTTCGCTCCTCATGCACCTTATACCGTCTCCGATGAACCTTTGCGCCAAATCAACGCGCTAGCCGATGAATTAAATTTACCGATTCATATGCATGTACATGAAACACACTTTGAAGTCAGTCAGGGTGAACGTCCACTCAAACGTCTACATGACTTAGGCCTGATCACTCCGGCATTCATCGCTGTACATATGACGCAATTAACCAGTAGTGAAATTACTAAATTTGCACAAACAGGTGCGCATATTGTGCATTGCCCTGAATCTAACCTAAAACTTGCCAGCGGTTTCTGCCCGGTACAGAAATGCCTGGATGCCGGCATTAATGTGGCTCTGGGCACAGATGGTGCGGCGAGTAATAATGATCTGGATATGCTGGGGGAAATGCGTACTGCGGCATTGTTAGCCAAAGGCGTTGCCGAAGATGCCAGTGCCGTTTCTGCTGCTACCGCTCTACGTATGGCCACCTTAAACGGTGCCAAGGCTTTGGCTATTGATGATATCACTGGATCATTAACTAAAGGCAAAGCTGCTGATATCTGTGCCATAGATCTCTCGGAATTAGCAACACAACCTCTTTATAATGCGATTACACAGATTGTGTATGCTGCCTCCCGCCATCAGGTCAGCGATGTCTGGGTAGCGGGCAAACAATGCCTAAAAAACAAACAACTGACTACGCTGAATGTCCCGGATTTAAAAGAGAAAGTCGCACAATGGCAAGAAAAATTAAACGCACCGGTTGGGGCATCACATCTCTAAGGAGTCCTGGGTTAAGAATACTCGAAAGTCTTTTTTCTAATTCTATTAATGTAGCCTGTATGGAGCTTGCGGAATACAGGAAGGGCATCAAGACCTACACAAGCTGTAAAAATACTAATCTAGGCTCCTCTTGAAAAGGGGCTTGAGGGCTTAGGTTTAATACTTTTAAGCATTTACTGTTGCTCCCGTATTCCGCAAGCTCCATACGGGCTACTATATATCCCCCCATCAAGGTGCTGGGAACTACAAAAAATATGTTTGCACAATTTACCTTTGCCCTAAATATCACTGCACCGATTCTAATATTATTAACTTTGGGTATTTTTTTCCGTCGCACGGGTTTTATTGATCAGCACTTTATCAATATTGCCAATAGCTTTGTGTTTAATATTACCTTGCCATGTTTGCTATTTTTCAGCATAGCAAGTACACCGCTGACGCGCACAGGCAATATTCCGCTGTTCCTGTTTGGTGTTTTATTTACCCTCGCTATTACCCTACTATTCTGGCTAATCAGTCTGGGAGTCATTGCAGCAGATAAACGCGGTGTTTTTATACAAGGTGCCTTCAGAGGAAACCTGGGCATTATCGGCATCGCTTTGGTATTCAATGCATACGGTACAGAAATGTTAGCTATAGCCAGCCTGTATATGGCATTTATTGCTATGCTGGATAACCCTTTATCCATTTTAATATTAAAGCCCAAAGGGCATAGGCCCTATAAATCCATCCTGAGCAACCCGATTATTATTGCCGTCTTTTTGGGTCTGGTTTGTTCAGCATGGCAAGTCTCGCTACCCGTATTTATCAAGCAGTCAGGTCAATATCTGGCACAAATGACGCTTCCTCTTGCGCTTATTTGCATTGGCGGTAGCTTATACTGGAAAAACTTTCAGAACCACCCTGGAGATGTAATTTTAGCTACCGTATGTAAATTAATACTGATGCCATTTTTAGGCACTAGCCTGGCTATTTATCTAGGCTTTAGAGATCAGGAATTAGGCCTTATTTATCTGATGCTATCTTCACCTACGGCAGTATCCAGCTATATTATGGCTAAGAAATTGACTGCTCACGGTACTATAGCTGCTGAAATTATTGCACTATCAACCGCCAGCAGCACTCTGATCATCACCGTGGGCCTAATCCTGCTACAAACAACAGGTTATCTTTAATGCGTATTGCTCTTGCATTTATCTTTATAGTCTTGCTATGGGCAACCACGCCGCTGGCTATAAAATGGAGCGCAGATGGGTCCAGCTTTATTTTCGGGGTTACCGCCCGCATGTGCATAGGTTTGCTCTGTCTCTCGTTTATGCTACTCGCCATGCGTCAACGTTTACTCTGGCACAGCAAGGCCAGACGCACATATTTTGCCATCGCCGTGCAAATTTACGGGGCAATGATGACCGTATACTGGGCCGCTCAATTTATCCCTTCCGGCTGGATTTCCGTTATTTTCGGACTATCACCGTTTATTACCGCTGTACTCTCTGCCTTATGGCTAGGAGAACGGAGCTTATCCTGGGATAAATTATTAGCGTATACTCTGGGTATTGCCGGGCTTAGCGTCATGTTTCATTCCGCCTTACATATTAGCTACAGCACTGTCATCGGTGTATGCGGCGTATTACTCGCTACTTTTTTACAAGCATTGAGTGCCGTCTGGGTAAAACGTATTCATGCAAAATTACCGGCTATTACACAAGTAACGGGGGGAATGTTGTTTGCACTGCCCTTTTATTTAGCTAGCTGGTGGCTAATTGACGGTCAACTTCCTCGCACACTGCCGATGAATAGTAGCTTATCCATTTTATATCTGGGGCTGATTGCTACACCGATCGGTTTTGCACTCTATTATTATATTTTGACCCATTTACCGGCAACACGCGTGGCTTTAATTACGCTGATTTCTCCCGTATTAGCACTATTTTTGGGTCATTACCTGAATAAGGAAGCTATAACACTGGAAATCATCATGGGTACCGGGCTCATTTTATGTGCTCTGATTATGCAGAGTTTTATCGATCAATTCAGGCGTTTTAGAAATTAAATAAAATCTTATGCTATTCTCACAAAAGAAATTACTACTCCCTACAACAGCCGAAGCATTACCTGGCCGTGAAACTGCAATCTGTAATCCAGAAAATCACTTTATAACAGGCCAGCCTATTGCCCCGCCTTTCCCGAAAATCATACAGGAAGCACGCTTTGCCATGGGCTGTTTTTGGGGAGCGGAGCGTTTTTTCTGGCAACAAAGAGGTGTCTTCAGTACTGCCGTAGGCTATGCATGTGGGTTGACACCCAACCCCACTTACAAAGAACTCTGCACTGGATTAACAGGGCATACCGAGGTTGTTAAAGTCATGTTTGACCCCGAGAACATCAGTTATCAGGATTTACTGGTGCTCTTTTGGCAAACACACGACCCAACTCAGGGAATGCGCCAGGGTAATGATATTGGCACCCAATATCGCTCTGCCATATACGCAACGACAGCAGAACAGCTAGATGCAGCGCTCAGCTCAAAACAGCATTATCAACAACGGCTCAACAAGGCAGGACGGGATCTAATCAGTACCGAAATCGCACCTGCCCCCGTCTTCTATTATGCAGAAAATGAACATCAGCAGTATTTGGCTAAAAACCCTGATGGTTACTGTGGTCTTGCCGGGCTAGGCATTGCTTTTTGTTAAAGCGTCCCTCCCTGCCTAAGGCGCCTGGAAATACACATCATCCATCCTTGCTGGTCTTTTTGTCCGTCTTTAGCGGTGTAGCAACAGTTACGTAGCCTGCTATGCGCCTGTTGCTACACCACTAAAGACAAACAAAAATCCTACCCGATATTGGACAATTAATTATTTCCAGTTCCCTTATGATGCTAAAAATACACCATTACATGAACCGACTGGGTTATTAAAACATTTGCGCGCACGTAAACAATTAAAGCAAAAGAATGCTTACATTAGTCAGCAAGTAACCTATCAAAAGAGCCAGTTAAAAATTTATGACCAGGCCTCTGCAACCTGCTTAACAGGT
>JAUXBW010000091.1 GCA_030619185.1 Methyloprofundus sp. | reverse complement strand
GGTACACCAAGAAGGTACACTGACACGTAAACATGATTGGATTGCAGAAGGAAAACGATCACAAAGCTTACTAATAATATCAATACAAGAGTGACGATTACAGCGAGTGCAGCGACGATAAGTTTATCAAAGCCCAGCGGAGTAGCTACTTTTTCCAGAAATGTTGTTAACCTTGAAATTAGTAAAAATATCACTGCAATTGGAATTAAAACTAATAAGCCATAAATGATGTTTGATAGGATTGGAAATCTGGATTTTATTTTCATAATTAGTCCTCTGATGTGAAATTTCTAAAATTATTCGGAAAAATCATTGAAACTGGCTTACCCGCTTGATAAATCTGAACGATAATTTATTTTTATCTCTCTCAGGTACGTGCACGACACACTTAGGGAGATGGAATAAAATAATCATCCAACATAGCGGGTTTTTTTGTCCGTCTTTAGCGATGTAGCAACAGTTACGTAGCTTGCTATGCGCCAGTTGCTCAACTTATTCCGTGCGCGTTCCTTGGTGTTCTCTTCTGATCGCATGCAATTGGCGCTACTTCGCAAGCAATAGTTTTAATTCATCAATAAATACCTGTTGCCGCTCCACTGAGATAAGTTGTTCATTCTGTGTGCTGAGGGAAAACATGTCCTCTGCACGACTGCCAATGGTGGTGATTTTTGCATTGAGAATATTAAAATTATGTTTCCGAAAAAGCCGTCCCAGTTTGGATAGTAAACCGGGGTGGTCGGTAGTAATTAACTCAAGAATATTATAACGATTTTGTGGATCCTGATGAAAATTTGCTTTGGTAGAGATAGGGAAGTGTTCTGCCTGGCGGGATTGGTGGTGCAGGTTTTGCTCTTGTTTGTTGGGTTGGTCTTGTAATTGCTTCTTGATGGTTGAGCAGATATGCAGTTCTCTGCGTAGGTCACTGATGGGTTCGCCGGATTGCTCCAGTACTTGAAAGCTATTAACTGCGTATTGGCTATTTGAGGTAATGATTCTTGCATCAAGAATAGTGAGGCCCAGTTTGTCTAGTGCGGCGGTGGTACGTGAGAAGATATAATCTTCTTGCTGGTGACTGGCATAGATAAAGACTTCTGCGCTGCCACGTTGGGTTTGGGGGCGCAAAAGAATGAGAGGCAGGTCTTTTGTCGTGCAATTTTTAATGGCAATGGTATGCCAGATGATTTCATCGGGATAATAGCGCAGAAAATAATCAGCACTGATAGAGCGCCATACTTTTTCTATGCTGTTGTAAGAGATTCCCTTTTTTAACAGTTCATTGCGTGCTTCAACTTTTGTTTCCCGGATGGTCTCTTGCTGATTAATCGGATTATCCAGGCCGCGTCTCAGGGTGTTGGTAGTTGCGATATAAAGTTCTTTAAGTAAGGAGTCTTTCCATGAGGTCCATAGTTTGGGGTTGGTCGCCCGAATATCTGCAACGGTGAGCAGATAGAGGTAGTTAAGGTATTCTGTTTTGCCAACTTTTGTGGAAAATTCATGGATAACATCAGGGTCGCTAATGTCTTTTCGCTGTGCTGTGGTAGACATTTCCAGGTGGTTTCTAACTAGCCAGCAAATCAGTTTGGTGTCGTGCTCTGATATTTTATGATCCAAGCAGAATTGATGCGCGATAACGGCACCTAGTTCAGAGTGGCTGCCTTTTTTACCCTTAGCAATATCATGGAATAGCCCTGCGATATATAGAATATGAGGTTTTTGGATCAGGAGAAAAATATCGTTACAAAAAGGCAGTTCATTATTGTGCTTTGCCAGGGCAAAACGGCGTAAATTACGAATAACGAATAGAGTATGCTCATCGACAGTGTAGATATGAAACAGGTCGTACTGCATGCGTGCGACGATGTTTTCAAAGCTGGGTAGGTAGGCTGCTAATATGCCGTAGCGGTTCATACGGCGTAATACTTGGTTAATGCCCCGTGGCTGGCGTAAGATTTTTATAAATAGCTGGCGTGTCTGGGGGTCCTGGCGGAAATTATCATCAATAAGGTGGAGATTACTTCTAATCAATCGAATGGTGGTGGCTCGAATACCTTTTAAAGAAGGGATTTTTTGCAGTAGAAGGAATATTTCTAATAAGGCGCGCGGGTGTGTTAGAAAGGTATTAACGCTGCGTGCGGCAATATACCCTGCGATGCTGTCAAATTTATCATTGATGGCTTGGGCTTGATAAGCCTTTCTGTCATGAGGGAGGCAATGTTCACGAAATAATTGCAACAGTGTTTCGTTAAGCCGCTCCAGTTGCATCACTGTCTTAAAGTAGTGCTGCATAAACTGTTCTATACCCGCGTTATTCTGTTGTTCGCTATAGCCAAAGCAGCGGGCAAGGTCGCGTTGGTAATCAAACAGTAAACGGTCTTCGCAGCGACCGGTTTGTAAATGCAGTGCAAAGCGAATTTTCCATAATAATTCCTGTGCGGAAAATAATTCATCATATTCCGATCGTGGGAGAAAATCGTGTTGTGTTAATTCGCGTAAAGAGGCGCACTGGTAATGATGATTAAATACCCAGGCTATGATTTGCAGGTCTCTTAGGCCGCCTGGTCCCTCTTTAATATTAGGCTCTAAATTGTATGCGGTATGATGAAATTTTTTGTAGCGTTCTGCCTGTTCTGCAATTTTTGCATTATAAAAAGCCTCGGATGACCACGAGCGTCTGGCTGATATTTTCTGGTTAAGATCGAAAGTCAGAGCCTCGTTGCCAGCAAGATGGCGTGATTCCATCAAGTTGGTTAGAATGGTCTGGTCGTCAATGGTCGCTTGTATGCATTCTGAAGTGCTGCGTACACTGAGCCCTAGTTTTTGTCCGGTGTCCCAGAGGAAAGTGCAAAGAGCACTCAGTTGTTGTTTGTCTTCATCGCTAGTGTCGTCGTGAAACAATACGAGTATATCTATATCTGAGTAAGGAAACATTTCCTGGCGGCCGTAGCCTCCGACTGCGATTAAAGCGAAGTTTTCTGTATTCTGGGTGATAAAACTAGCCCAGATGGTGAGCATCACTGTGTCAATAAACTTCGATTTAGCCAGCAAAAAATCTAGAATAGGCTTGTTCGGTGAAAAGCTGTTTTTTAGTAGGGTGTTGTGTTGTTTTATTGTTTGTTTGATCTGTTTGGCACTGAGGGGTGTTCTAGTCGGAGTCATCTTTCTTCCTGACGCAAGGTAAGAATTTCATGTCCTGTTGAAGTAACAAGAATGGTGTGTTCCCATTGGGCTGAGAGTGTGCGATCTTTGGTGATCGCGGTCCAGCCATCTTTTAATACCTTGATGTGACGTTTGCCTATATTGATCATCGGTTCAATGGTGAGTATCATATTTTCTTGCAGGGTAATCCCCTCACCAGGCTTGCCATAATGTAGAACCTGCGGCTCTTCATGAAATTTTTTGCCTATGCCGTGGCCACAAAATTCACGCACGACGGAATAGCGGTTGGATTCAGCATGTTTCTGGATGGCATAACCGATGTCGCCTAAAGTGCAACCTGGCTTAACTTGCTCAATCGCGAGCATGAGGCATTCCTGAGTAATCTTGCATAAGCGTCTGGCATGTGGTGCTACCTCACCTACAAAAAACATTTTGCTGGTATCGCCATGATAGTCATCTTTAATAACGGTAATATCAACATTAATAATATCGCCTTTTTTTAATCTTTTATCGTTGGGGATGCCGTGGCAAATAGTGGAGTTTACCGATGTGCAAATAGATTTTGGGAAGCCGCGGTAATTGAGGGGGGCGGGAATGGCGTGTTGTTTTTTGATGATGTAATTATGGCAGAGCTGATCAATTTCATTGCTGGTAATGCCAGGCACTATATAGGGTTCAATAAACTCGAGCACTTCTGCTGCAAGCCTACCCGCGATGCGCATTTTCTGAATTTCCGCATCAGTTTTAATAGTGATGGTCATGAGTTGTGTCTGTTGTAAGTAAATGAACGTGTATGTTATCAGACTTTGCTGAAAGATGAGTTTTAACCGGTTTTTCATTGTTGAAAAAAGTTAAATATGGTATAAAAGTAAGTTCATTAGTGCTTAAGTTGACTGCTTTATAGAGCGGCTTACTGAAGTGCAATTAAAACTCACATCTATCGTCACGGTTGGTAGGGTGCTGGTTTTTTAATAAAACTGGTTTCCAGCTGGGGTAGGTGGAGGCGTAACCCTTTCGGACGAATATCCGAAAATAATTGGAGAAAAGAATGGCCGCAGTATCAATGCGACAAATGCTAGAAGCAGGTGTTCACTTTGGACACCAGACTCGTTACTGGAATCCGCTGATGGCACCTTATATTTTTGGTGCACGTAGCAAAATTCATATCATTAATCTGGAAAAAACACTGCCATTGTTTAATGATGCGATGAATTATGTTGGGCAAATGACAGCAAACAAAGGCAATATCCTATTTGTGGGTACTAAGAAATCTGCACGTAAGGCAGTTGCCGAGCAAGCTGCTCGTTGTGGTATGCCTTATGTAAATCACCGCTGGTTAGGGGGTATGCTGACTAACTTTAAAACGATTAAAAAATCAATTTCTCGTTTAAAAGAACTGGAAGCCATGAAAGCAGACGGCACTATGCTGCAACGATTCAGTAAAAAAGAAGCGTTAGGCATGGAACGGGAAATGGAAAAGCTGGAGCGTAGCTTAGGCGGTATCAAAGATATGCGTGGCACACCCGATGCAATTTTTGTGTTAGATGTAGGTTATGAAAAAAATGCCTTGAGTGAAGCAAAAAAATTAGGCATTCCGGTCATTGGTATTGTTGATACAAACAATTCGCCTAAAGGGGTTGATTATATTATTCCTGGTAATGATGATTCAATTCGTGCCGTTAAGTTGTATGCAGAAAGTATCGCAACGGCTATTTTAGAAGCAAAAGCGGCTAGATTAGATGTTTCTGCTAAAGCGGATGAGTTTGTAGAGCAAGCAGCAGACGCTGAATAAAAACAGTTTGTAAGGAACGCGCACGGAATAAGTTGCCTAAGTTATTTTGTGCCTGTTCCTAAGCAAAGCAGCAGCTAAGTGCTGCGCGTTGTGTTTGTTTTTTTGACGCCTCCATTTGGGGGCGTTTTTATAGAATTAAACCTCAGTCTGTGGCAGACAAGTCACGGATAAGGGTTAAAGTATTTAAGGGTTGAAAAGCATGAGTGTGACTGCTGCAATGGTAAAAGAACTACGTCAAAGAACGGGTTCAGGCATGATGGAATGTAGAAAAGCATTAAGAGAAACTGAAGGTGATATGGATCTTGCTATTGAAAACATGCGTAAGGCAGGTTTGGCAAAAGCAGATAAAAAATCAAGCCGTATAGCGGCTGAAGGGCGTATTGCTGTTGCGCAAAGTAACGATACTAAAAGTGCAGTTATTATTGATGTTAATTGCGAGACTGATTTTGTTGCTAAAGGCGATACTTTCAAAGATTTTGCGAATGCAATTGCGCAGGCAATTTTGGCGGCAGATGTTGCAACAATTGACGAAGCATACCAGCTGAAACTGGCTGATGGCAAAACAATTGATGAAACACGTCGTGGATTAATTTCTACTTTAGGTGAAAACATCGCATTAAGACGCTTTACAAAAGTGGCGACAGAAGGCGGTACGGGTTATTATCTGCATGGCGAGAAAATTGGCGTGTTAGTTGACCTGGCAAATGCAAATGCAGAGTTAGCTAAAGATGTTGCAATGCATATTGCAGCAAGCAAACCACAATGTGTTGCCGAGGCAGATGTTTCCGCAGAGACAATTGAGAAAGAAAAGGCAATTTTTGTTGCTCAGGCGGAAGAAAGTGGTAAGCCCGCTGAGATCATTGAAAAAATGATTGGTGGACGCATTAGAAAATTTCTAGCTGAGATTACTCTAGAAGGTCAGGCTTTTATTAAAGATGATAAAGTGACTGTAGGTAAGCTGGTGAGTGGTAATGATAATAAAGTTCTTGGTTTTGTCCATCTTGAAGTGGGTGAGGGGATAGAAAAAGTGGAAGAAGATTTTGCGGCTGAGGTAATGGCGCAAGTTAGAGGCGGTTAACAGGGCTTTAATCTTTACTATGGCGGTGTGTCGTTTAGGAGCGAGGATTTAATAATACCCGAAAGTATAGCGCAGGATTTTGGCTTCACAGGCGTGCAAGGAAAACAGGCGCATAGCAGGCTACGCAACTGTTTTTCTAGTGCGCCTGTGGGGTCAAAAGACAAGCTAGACTTGGGTGTTATTGAATTCTCGTTGCTTAGCAATCGCTATAAAACGAAAATTGAAAAGAAGGAGTGTTGCAGACATAGGTTAAGGATAGACTTAGGTGCTGCTGTTTATTAAATAAAACAGATGGTTATTACAATAACCATTTGCCAAAAAAGGAAACATTGATGACTAAACTCATTTGCCAAAGAATTATGCTGAAATTAAGTGGCGAAGCGTTAATGAGCGAACAAGGTGGGAATATCTCCCCCGAAATCGTAAAGCGCCTAGCGACAGAAATAAAAGATCTCTGTGATGCAGGCGTACAAGTTGGTTTAGTTATAGGTGGTGGAAATATTTTACGTGGTGCGGAGCAGGCCACAGAAGGTTTGAACCGTGTGACTGCAGATCAAATGGGAATGCTGGCTACGGTTATGAATGCGTTGGCCATGCAGGACTCACTAGAGTTTTTAGGTCAACCCGTGCGGGTGATGAGTGCTTTACAAATCAATGAGGTGTGTGAGGACTATATACGTAGAAGAGCGGTTAGGCATTTAGAAAAAGGGCGTGTAGTTATTTTCGCAGCCGGGACGGGGAACCCTTTTTTTACGACAGATTCAGCTGCAAGTTTGAGAGCGATTGAAATTGATGCACAATTGATGGTCAAGGCAACCAAAGTGAAAGGCGTGTATTCGGCAGATCCTGAAAAGGTTGCCGATGCGGTTTTTTACCCCTCACTCACTTATGATGAAGCATTAGACCAGCGACTGAATGTGATGGATACTACCGCATTAGTACTTTGTCGGGATAATAATTTACCCATGCGGGTTATGAATATTTTTGAACCAGGCGCGGTTATGCGCTTGATGCAAGGTGAAGATATAGGCTCTTTAATAGAGCGAGGATAATAATAATGATTAGTGATATTCAACAAGATGCATCCGGCCGGATGGATAAGAGTATTGAAGCTCTGAAAAAAGGCTTTACAAAAATTAGAACAGGGCGTGCGCATCCTAGTTTACTAGACCAGGTAGTCGTATCTTATTATGGTGCTGATACACCTTTATCTCAGGTAGCAAATGTTGCGGTTGATGATTCGCGTACTTTGGCAGTAACGCCATGGGAAAAAAGTCTGATGCAGGCAATTGAAAAAGCAATTATGTCCTCGGATCTGGGGTTAAATCCGGTGACTAATGGTAATGTTATTCGTGTGCCGTTACCCATGTTAACCGAAGAGCGCCGTCGTGACCTGGTTAAGGTCGTTAAAGCAGAAGCTGAAAATGGGCGTGTTTCCATACGTAGTATTCGTCGTGATGCTAATTCGGAAATTAAAGACGCATTAAAGGAAAAAATGATTTCTGAAGATGAAGCGCATTCTGGTGAAGAGAAAGTTCAGAAAATTACCGATGAATATATTAAGCAGGTAGAAAAGCTTTTAGAGGAAAAAGAGGCTGATTTACTGTCTATATAAGGCACATCATTATGCAAAATAAACAAGGCGAAACGGATAAATCGCACTACCCAAAGCATATTGCCATTATTATGGATGGTAATGGTCGCTGGGCACAGCAGCGTCATTTACCTCGAGTTATGGGACATCCAGCTGGGGTAAAGGCTGTTAAGCGTGTAGTCAAGTTTTGTGCCGAGCAAGACATTCAAGTATTAACTTTATTTGCGTTCAGCAGTGAAAACTGGCGACGACCAAAAGAAGAAGTCTCTAAATTAATGGGGCTTTTTATGGGGACGATGCAAAAGGAAGTTGATCGCCTGGATAAAAACAATATTCGCCTGCGTTTTATAGGGGAACGTGCTGATTTTTCTGAAAAAATTCAGCAAAAAATGGTAGAAAGCGAACAGCAAACTGAAAAAAATACGGGCTTAACCCTGGTTATTGCAGCCAATTATGGCGGGCATAGGGATTTGACATTGGCCATGAGATCCCTCGCTCAGCAAGTTAAAGACGGGGCGATTATGCCTGAAGAGATAGACGAGACTATGATCGCCAGTGCACTGTCTATACCTGATTTGCCTGACCCTGATTTATTTATCCGCACAGGTGGAGAAAAGCGCATCAGTAATTTTTTATTATGGCAACTTGCCTATACGGAGTTTCATTTTACTAACAAACTGTGGCCTGATTTTGATGCTCAGACCATGCAGGATGCAATTGGTGACTTTCTTACCCGGGAACGTCGTTTTGGACGTACCAGCGAACAAGTACAAAGTATGACTAACTAGTACAGCACTGGATTGTACCGGTAGACCTATCCTTTTATCACTCCTTTTAGCAAAAAAATAAAAATATGTTACTTCAACGCGTTATTACAGCCTCAGTATTAGCCCCTTTGG
>JAUXBW010000082.1 GCA_030619185.1 Methyloprofundus sp. | reverse complement strand
GAATAGAAGGCGCATCGGTAAATAACATGACCAGTCGATCTATTCCAATTCCTTCTCCTGCCGTGGGCGGCATCCCATGCTCCAGTGCAGTAATATAGTCCGCGTCAAAATGCATTGCCTCGTCATCTCCGGCTTCTTTTTCCTGTACCTGTTGCAAAAAACGCTCTGCCTGATCTTCTGAGTCGTTTAACTCGGTAAATCCATTGGCAATTTCCCGTCCACCCACAAAAAACTCAAAACGGTCGGTAACATGAGGGTTATCATCATTTCGCCGCGCTAATGGAGACACTTCAACCGGATAAGCGGTAATAAAAGTGGGATTCATCAAACGACTTTCCACCGTTTTCTCAAAAATCTCAATTTGAACCTTACCTAGCCCATAGCTTTCTTTAATCGGGATTCCCAGATTTTCTGCTACCTTTACCGCTACCTCACGGCTATTGATATCTGCAGGCGACAAATCGGGGTTAAAATGTAAAATTGAATCAACTACCGTCATACGTGCAAACGGTTTGCCAAAATCGTAGTCTTCTCCTTGATAAGTAATGACCGTTTTGCCAACTAATTCTTCAGCTATGCCCTTTAGCATCAGCTCTGTTAAATCCATTAATTCGCCATATTCAGCATAGGCCTGATAAAACTCTATCATGGTAAATTCCGGGTTATGCCGTGAGGATAAGCCTTCATTACGGAAATTTCGGTTGATTTCAAAAACCCGTTCAAAACCACCGACAACGAGCCGTTTTAAATACAGCTCAGGTGCTATGCGCAAGTACAAACCCATATCCAGTGCATTATGATGTGTTGCAAAAGGTTTTGCTGTTGCCCCACCTGGAATCGCCTGCATCATCGGGGTTTCAACTTCAAGAAATTTTCTCACGGTTAAAAACTGACGTATATAAGCGACAATTTTTGAACGCATTAAAAATGTTTCCCGAGAAGTATCACTCATGATCAAATCCAGATAACGCTGCCGATATTTAATTTCCTGATCTGCTAACCCATGAAACTTCTCAGGTAAAGGGCGCAGAGATTTAGTCAACAAACGAATATCGTCAACTTTGACACTGAGTTCACCCACCTTGGTTTTAAATAAAACCCCTTCTGCACCAACAATATCGCCGATATCCCACTTTTTGAACTGCTCATTATAAAAGCCTTCAGGCAGGGTATCACGCGTGACATAGAGCTGTATTTTACCCGACATATCCTGAATATGCGCAAAACTTGCTTTGCCCATAATACGACGTGTCATTAAGCGCCCTGCTAACTTAACACGCACCGGCTCTGCGTTTAATTCTTCCTTGGTTTTTGCAGCATATTCTGCAATTAATTCACCAGCGACCACATTGCGGCGAAAGTCAGTAGGGAAAGCAATCCCTCCATTTTCACGCAGTGCATTTAATTTTGAGCGGCGTTGCTTTATCTGTTCTTGTTCGTCGTGTTCTAATTCAGACATGTTTGTGTTATTTAATTATTTGGTTTTTTTAATTCAGGAGGGGCTAAGGAACGCGCATGGAATAAGTTGAGCATCTGGCGTAGGTTATTTATTGCGAGTTACCTTATGAGTTATCCGTGACGATTACAGGCCACTCTTCAAACTGGCTTCGATAAACTGATCTAAATCACCATCTAGTACAGCCTGAGTATTGCCTGTTTCAACATTCGTACGCAAATCTTTGATCCTTGATTGATCTAATACATAGGAACGGATCTGGCTCCCCCAGCCTATATCAGATTTATTATCCTCTACGGCTTGTTGTGTTTCTGTGCGCTTACGTAATTCCAGCTCATATAACCTGGATTTTAACTGCTTCATCGCAGTGTCTTTATTTTTGTGCTGCGACCTATCATTCTGACATTGCGCAACTGTATTGGTCGGAATATGGGTTATACGTACCGCTGACTCAGTTTTATTAACATGCTGCCCTCCCGCACCACTGGCACGATAAACATCAATACGCAAGTCTGCAGGATTGATGTTTATTTCAATATCATCATCAATCTCAGGAGAAACAAATACTGAAGCAAAAGAGGTATGACGACGATTGCCCGAATCAAAGGGCGACTTCCTGACCAGACGATGCACACCGGTTTCGGTACGTAACCAGCCAAAGGCATAATCCCCGTTAAATTTAATGGTTGCGCTTTTAATGCCTGCAACGTCACCTTGAGACTCTTCAATCAACTCGGTTTTAAAGCCTTTCCGTTCACCCCAGCGTAAGTACATACGCTCAATCATAGCAGCCCAGTCCTGTGCTTCCGTCCCGCCCGATCCAGACTGAATATCCAGAAATGCATGATTAGCATCCATCTCGCCCGAAAACATGCGCCGGAATTCCAGGCCATTCACTTTCTCTGCAAAAACGGCAATATCCACAAGCACTGTGTCGACAGTTTCTTCATCTGCTTCAGCAACAGCCATTTCCAGCAATTCAGCCGCATCATCTAACCCCGTCTCTAACTCAGAGATCGTATTGACAATCGCTGCCAATAAGCCTCTTTCTTTTCCTAAGGCTTGCGCTTGCTCGGGATTATTCCATATATCCGGATTTTCTAATTCTCTTAAAACTTCAACTAAACGCTCACTTTTAACATCGTAGTCAAAGATACCCCCTAAGTGCATTGGTACGATCTTTTAAATCAGTAATTTTATGAGTAATAGGATTTATTTCTTGCATAGACTTTTAGCTGTTTGAGACCCAGTCAGTAACATATTTCACTCAGCCATGGCTTTGGTTTCTACGCTTGCTTGTGCTGTCAGTCATTAAATTGAACCTTTGTATGGCCCACTATAAACTTATTTCAACACCTTGCTCACGACAAAAATCAACACTCCCGCAACCGCACGAAGTATAAGACTTTTTATTATATACTATAAGTCTTTATTATCAGGCTATAAAAAATAGCATTGTTGTTTTTTATTCTTACTGCTAGAATAACTTTGAATGTGTAGGTTTTTTCAAGCCTCACGTTACATAACTAAAACAATATGAGGGTTACATGAAAATTTTAAAACCATTTTTACTGTCTGTTTGCCTTGGCGCGTCTATGGGTGCTTTCTCTACTGCAGCATTAGCTGAGTGTGAAGATGGCAGAACATGCTTTGAGCCAGATGTAGCGATTGATAATGTTGTAAGTAAAATCATGGAAGCAAGACATGCCATTGATAACGGTGCCGATAGCCAGGGCATTATAAATCTTATTAGAGAAGCAATCTCTTTAAATAAAGAAATTAATGCGAATGATGTAGTTGACAGACATCGTCAGAAAGCTGCTGGCTACTTGAAGAAAGCTAGATCAGAAGTTAAAAAATCAGCACTACAACCTGCTGATGCACATTTACTAGAAGCGGAAAATCGCTTTAAAGCACTACACGCATTACTGTAAGGCTTTACAACAACAGAGTAGAGTTAATCTACTCTGTTGTTTTTTCAACCCACAAGCTAATCCCAACGTGTATCACGCACCTTGACTCGCCCTGCCTCTAGCATTACTTGCAGACTTGCTATATCTTCATATGCAGGCGCACACTTCACTTTACCCGTTCTAATACAAAATCTGGCACCATGCCGGGGACAAATAATTTCATCGCCCTCTATTTCACCAGTCGCAATTTCAGCTCCATCATGAGTACACATATCCTCTAGCGCATAAAATCCATCTTCTAGCTTAATAACAGCAATATCAACACCATCCACATCTACGACAATATGCTCACCCACTGCTAAAGCATTTTCTGCTATCACATCAACCCATTCAGGCATGTTTTCCTCTTATTAATTTTTTAAATACACATCGTACCTAAGTAACTTACTTTTAAAGCTTTGCGCAGGCTTACCTCCAAGAGGTTCCGCATAGTCAGGACTCTTAACCACCACTTTTTTTGCTGTGGTCTGTAATGCAGCCTCAAATAAAGCACCTTTATCTATATCATCACCTAGCAAATCACGTAATATCAGCATCGATTTTTTAGGCAAGGCTGATTTTTTACGCTTAGCTGGGAACATCGGGTCTATATAAATGCAATCTGGAGCACTCGCTAATTGCGGAAAAATGACAATGGCATTACCAGGCATCAATTTTGGAATAGGCAAAGCCAAGCTTTTCACCCAATCTAACTGCTCTAAACGCAGGAAAGCATCTGCCAGTAATTCCAGCATCACGGGCGATCGCTCCATGCAGGTCAAATCATAGCCCATACGAAAAATATGCATGCTATCTTGTGCCCAACCCGTTGTAGCATCGACCACCGTTCTGGTTTTTCGCCCTATCGCTTGCGCCAGGGCACCTTCTTTTGGTGCTGGCCAGGATCGTTGCTCACCTTTTCTCGGCTCAAGTTCAACCATTAAGCCGCCCTTTTTAAGCAACTCTTTATCTAACAGTTTTAAGCACCCATCACGCCAGCTTAAAAAAAAATCTTCTGCCGTAAAATTATCTACCGAATAATAAAGCGGTACCGCTAAACGCATGGATAATGCCTGAGATAAAGCCAGATCAGCATGCTCGTTATGCAGAACAGCCAGTTTACCTATATATTTATGCATAATTTCAGGATATAAAGGCGTAGAGCGGACTTTATTCAGTAGAAATAGATTCCTGTTCATTCTTTAAAGCAGCATCCAGAGTATGCCATGCTAAAGTCGCACACTTAACCCTGGCAGGATATTCACGCACACCTGCTAGCACGGCTAATTTGCCTATCGCTTCCAGGTTAATTGCCTCTTCTTTACCCGTAGTCATTTCATGGAATTGCTTAAACAACTCTTCAGCTTCGGCTTCTGTTTTGCCTTTGACAATTTCTGTCATCAAGGAAACTGAAGCTGTCGAAATAGCACAACCAGAACCCTGAAAGCTCGCATCAGTAATTTTATCGCCGTCCATTTTCAAAAATAAGGTCAATCGGTCACCACATAGAGGATTGAACCCTTCTACTTTCCGATCTGAATCTTCCATAACATGAAAATTACGTGGATTTCTATTATGGTCAAAAATAACCTCTTGATAGAGGTCGCGTAAATCATCAAACATTGTGTTCTCTAGTTATATTAATATTGTGAATCATTATTAAAAATAAATATCCACGAAAGACACGAAAATCACGAAAGGAATATTGAAATTCCGCCAACAAGAGCATCACTTGACACAAAAAGCATAATGTAGCATAGCGTCCCCATATACATTCCCACACGGTTCGTGTAAAAATTTTAAATTTTCGTGCCTTTCGTGTTTTTCGTGGTCAAAAAGTTAGCCAAAAATCTCTATTAAATCTTCAATACCCTTGATTAATACATCAATCTCTTCTTTGGTATTGTACATTGCAAACGAGGCTCTTGCGGTTGCGGGTACTTCAAAAAAGTCCATTACCGGCATAGCACAATGATGTCCAGCCCGGATAGCTATCCCCAGGCTATCCAGCATAGTGCCAATATCATGCGGGTGAATTTTATCGAGTACAAAGGAAAGAATTGCCCCTTTTTCCTGTGCCTCACCGATCAATTTCAGGCCTTTAATTTGCTTCGCTTTTTCAGTTGCATAAGTTAGCAACTCAGCTTCATATGCGGCAATATTATCCATGCCTATTTCATTTAGATAATCTATTGCAGCACCCAGGCCTATCACGTCGGCAATATTCGGCGTACCTGCTTCAAATTTATAAGGCAGGGTATTATATTCTGTTTCCTCAAAAGTCACTTTGCGGATCATATCGCCTCCCCCCTGATAAGGAGGCATGGCTTCTAGTAAGGCTTGTTTGCCATATAGCACACCGATACCTGAGGGTGCATACAATTTGTGTCCTGAAAATACATAAAAATCACAATCTAAAGCCTGTACATCAACAGACATATGCGGAATAGCCTGCGCGCCATCAAGTAACACGGGGATATTTTTTACTTTAGCCGCAGCAATGATTTTTTCCACCGGATTAATTGTGCCTAATGCATTCGACATATGCACCACAGAAACCAGCTTGGTTTTATCGCTGATTAACTTTTCAAACTCGGGATAAATTAATTCACCTTGAAGATTAATTGGTGCAACCTTTAAAACAGCTCCTGTTTCTGCACATAACATTTGCCAGGGTACGATATTAGAATGATGTTCCATCGCGGTAATCAAGATCTCATCACCGGCTTTTATATTGCTCTTGGCAAAAGTTTGTGCAATTAAATTAATCGCTTCGGTTGCGCCACGAACGAATATAATTTCCTTAGTGCTGTGCGCATTGATAAAGTCTTTCACTTTTTCTCGCGCACCTTCGTAACGATCAGTCACTTTAACACTTAAAGTATGCACACCACGATGTACGTTCGCATACTCATGACTATAACAATGCACGATACTATCAATCACCTGTTGCGGTTTTTGGCAACTAGCGGCATTATCCAGATAGACTAATGGCTTATTTCGAATTTTCTCTTGTAAAATAGGAAAATCAGCACGAATTTTTTCAATAGGAAATGTGGTCATATTATTTCTAATGATTGTAGGTTGGATTAGCTTTTTTATGCGCAGCATTAAAAAACGTTATCCGACAAACGAATACTCTGTGCCGGATAACGTTATCTAGGCTACGCTAGAGAAGCTAATCCGGCCTACATAAATACCTGTTTATGAGTAAGCTTAAAGCCAGTCTTGCTGAATACCTGCCTGAGGAAAACGCTCTAATAACTGTTCTAGCACCTTATCATGTAACTCGGGCAACTTAATCTTCTCAACCATTTCATTGGCAAAAGCAAAGGTCAGCATATTCCTTGCCGTTTGCTCATCCACACCGCGCGATTGCAAATAAAAAATCGATTTTTCATCTAATTGCCCTACCGTCACACCATGCGCACATTTCACATCATCCGCATAAATTTCTAGTTGCGGTTTGGTATCCGCCTCCGCATCATCAGAAAGTAACAGGTTACGATTATTCATCATCGAGTCGGTTTTTTGCGCCTGCTCGGCAACCAGCACACGCCCTTGAAAAACACCTCTTGCGCGCTGATTCAATACGCCTTTATACAGTTCATGACTTATGCCGTTTGGCTGCAAGTGATTAATACGCGTATGATTGTCTATATGCTGGCGTTTAACCCCTAAATATAAACCATTTAAGTCACATTCAGAAGCCTGCTGTAGATCGGTGTGGATATCATTACGCGCTAGCAGTCCACCGAACGCGAAATTATGATGCTTAAATCGACTATCAGTCGCCTGCTTAACGTAAGTTCCGCCAAAATGATAGGCTTTCTCGCCTTCCATTTGCAGCTTATATAAAGTTAAACCTGCATTCCGGCTGAGGGTAATCTCCATTACAGCAGCAGAACAATACGCCTCATCACAACCGACAAAGGTTTCAATAACTTTTGCCTCAGCCGACTCCTCCAGGACAATAATATCCCTTGTATTAGCCATAAAACCGGCTTGCGTGACAATATGCAAAATTTGAATAGGCTTAGCTAATGTCTCTTTAGCAGAGACATGAATAAACAGTCCATCACTAAACCAGGCCGTATTAAATGCGACAAAGCCATGCTCCTTTGAATCCACAACCTGTGCAAAGTATTTTTTCAGCAAGTCAGGGCACTGCTGCAAAGCGTCAGCCATATTCATGATAGTCACTGATTCTGGCATGCCTTCAAGCTGAGATAAAGACTCAGAAAAATGCCCATCAACCAACACGACAGACCAGGCATCGTGCATTAAATGCTGATTAAGACTATCCGTTGCAATTGCGCCAATTTCAGCTGTAGTTACCGGCGAAAATAATTTTTTCTCGATAGCAGAAACATTAGTATAGTGCCACTCCTCTTCTCTTAATGAAGGAAAGCCGTGCGCTGAAAATTGTTGTACCGCATCTTGTCTTAATAAGTTTAACCAGGCGACTGATTGCCCAGGTAAAATATCTGAAAATTTCTCATACTCAGCGGGGTATAAACTCATAGGCTGTTCGGCACTCATTATGCTACCTGCCCTTCTACCCAGTGATAACCCTTTGCTTCCAATTCCAGAGCGAGTTCAGGGCCACCTGATTTGACAATTTTTCCATCCGCTAAAACATGCACGATATCAGGCTTGATGTAATCTAGCAGGCGCTGATAATGGGTAATCATTAGAAATGAGCGTTCATCCGCGCGTAAAGAATTCACACCATTTGCAACAACTTTCAAGGCATCAATATCTAGTCCTGAATCCGTTTCATCCAGAATACATAAGTTCGGTTCTAAAATGGCCGCCTGTAAAATCTCATTACGCTTTTTCTCCCCCCCCGAAAAACCTTCATTCACGGAGCGGTATAAGAACTTTTCATCCATTTCCAGTAATTTAACTTTGTCTTTAACTAAGCTCAAAAAATCCATGGCATCGACTTCAGATAAACCCTGATGTTTACGAATGGCATTCAAAGCTGCTTTCATTAAATAAATATTACTGACACCGGGGATTTCAACTGGGTATTGAAACGCCAGAAACACACCCTCACGCGCCCTTTCATCCGGCTCTAGCGCTAATAAATCTTTTCCCTGATAGGTGACTTTTCCGGACGTAACAGTGTAACCTGATTTTCCAGATAGGACATGTGACAAGGTACTTTTACCCGCGCCATTAGGCCCCATAATCGCATGCACTTCACCCGCATTAATCTGCAAGTTAACACCTTTAAGAATAGGCTTATCATCGCCGACACTGACATGAAGATTTTCTATGCTAAGCATTTATTTTTATACCCGATATGTGTTTTTCTCGTTCCCATGCTCTGCGTGGGAATGCCATGTGTGACGCTTAGCGTCACGGAACGCAGAGCGCTCTCTTATAAGTTCCCACGCAGAGCACGGGAAGCAGAATGTTGTGCTAACTAAGGAACGTGCACGGAATAACTTCGACAACTCGCTTGTGTTTATGCTCGTCTTCTGCGTTGTAGAAATAGTTGCGTAGCCAGCTATGCGCCTGTTTCTACGCCTTG
>JAUXBW010000131.1 GCA_030619185.1 Methyloprofundus sp. | reverse complement strand
GGGATTACGTAATCCCCCGATTGCCATTTTGGTAGCGAGTCAGAACTTTTCTACAGAGCCCATGGCGGCTCTGGTACCTTTGCTGGTTGCCATAATAGGTCTCTCTATTTTGCTGCCATTGGCAATGATCATGGGAAAGCAGTTTTCCAGAAAGCAAGTATAGTCTTTAGGTTGATTTTGGAGAAGTATTAATACGTAGTGTTTAACCCTACTACTCAAAACATTTTTTAGGAATGGACAGCCCTTAAATAAAAACTAGGAAACACATTGAATATTTCACTCGAATTAAAAATAAACCCTCCTCTACAAATGCTGATTAGTGTTGTATTAATCTATATTATCGCAAACATATTGCCTGTATCAGCCACTTTACTTGATTATAAATGGCTGCTAGTGATTGTCTTTCTCTGTATTGGCTTGTTTTTTAACTTCGCTGGAGGTGTTTCGTTTCGCTCGGCTAAAACAACGGGAAACCCAAATAGACCTGAAATGGCTGCATCATTAGTGACTTCGGGTATTTATCGGATTAGCCGTAACCCTATGTATGTGGGATTAATCTTTTTACTGCTTGCATGGGCAGCATGGTTAGGTAGTTTGTTTAGTCTTGTTGTTATTGCTATTTTTCAACAGTATATGACCCGGTTTCAGATTATCCCCGAAGAAAAGGCTTTAGCTAAGCGCTTTGCTGAAAAATATCCCGATTATTGTAGTCAGGTACGCCGTTGGTTATAGTAGAAAGTTGTAGGAGTGGCTTTAGCCGCGATTTAAAACAAGCTGTGGATAAAGCCTCTTCCACAGAAAATAAGTCACTATGACACTCTCTATCAAAGCAAAAGAGTCGATAAAAACTGCTTTAGCAATGACTATTGCCTATGGAATTGCTTTGTCCATGGACTGGGGAACTCCCATGTGGGCTGGTTTTTCGGTTGCTTTTGTCAGCCTGTCAACCAGCGGGCAGTCTTTTAATAAATCTGCGATGCGACTACTAGGGACTGTGGTTGCAGGTATCGCGTCTTTAATTCTGATTGCCCTGTTTCCTCAGGATAGGTGGTTGTTTATATTCGCTTTGTCCCTTTATATCGGTTTTTGTACCTATATGATGGGCGCAGCTAAATATCAGTATTTCTGGTTTGTCTGTGGATATGTGTGCATTATTGTCGCTTTAGAAGCAGGGCCAAACCCCGTTAATGCCTTTCATCTTGCCACCTTGCGTGCTCAGGAAACGGGGCTGGGTATACTCGTTTATAGTGTAGTGACTGCTTTGCTATGGCGTAAAAGCAGTGTGGTTGCTTTTAACTCAAATGTGATGCAATTAAATGCGATACAGCATCAACTTTTTCGTGCTTATTTTAATCTGATGATAGGGCAAGATGAGCCTATAGACACGAAAGCCTTAATGGCACAAAGCAGTCAGCAGCAGACTCAATTTACAGGGCTTCTGGACGCTGCCGAAACGGAAAGTTATAAAACCAGGCAATTACATCAACAATGGCGATTGTATCAGGAGCAGATATTTGAATTGAGTGCCATAATGGAACGTTGGTATGAGGGATTAATGACAGTACAATCTCTTGATCTGCAAAGATTAATACCTAATTTAAAAGCAATTGATAAGGAGTTGGAACAACGTTTTGTGCAAATTAAACAGATGTTCGAGGGTAGCCAGCCTGAGAGTACCCCTCAATTTATTGCGTTGCAGTTAGATAAATCTGCGTTAAATAGCCTTTCCCATTTTCAGAAATCAGCATTGCTGGCAACCCAAACAAACTTACGTGAATTAGAGCAAGTGACTCAAGCACTGTGTCATAACATCGCGGAGATTAAAGGCTTCAGTCAGCAGAGAGTGATACCTGTCAATAAGATCCAGCCTGCAAAGGCTGAGTTTGCCTTTGATATAGAACGCCTGGCGAGCATCGTACAAGTAATGGCAACTTTATGGCTATCCTTTCTCGCTTTTATTTATATTTATGATTTGCCGGGGGGCATCTTTTTTGTGGTGGTAACGGGAGTTATTGGTATGGCCTTAGCCGCCAATCCAAATAGGCCAGCCTCATCCATGTTCATGCCATTTGCCAACAGCACGCTATTTTGTAGTTTCTTGTATGCGATTATTATGCCGCAATTATCGAGCTTTTTCGGCTTGGGGATCATGATCTTTATCGTCACTTTTGTTATTTGCTATGTCTATTCCACTCCACAGCAGGGCATGGGCAGAGCCGCAGGCTTATCCGTTTTTGTGACGATGATAAGTGTTAATAATCAACAAACCTACAATTTTCTGAGTGTTTTCAATACGGCACTGGTCTTTGTAGAGATGTTTATTATTTTAGTCATTAGTTCTTATATTCCTTTCTCATCACGCCCTGAACGAGCATTTACTCGCCTAATGAGTCGATTTTTTCGTAGTAGTGCTTATTTAATTGCTACCTTGTCTGCCGAACAGCAGTCTCCTCTTTCTTTTTGGGGACGAAAGCGAAAAGCTTTTCATTTGCAAGAGCTGAAAACCTTGCCAAACAAAATCAAAAACCGGAGTCAATTATTTAACACCAACGTGTTATCAAGTGCCTCAAAGGAACAAATACAGGCAATAATCACTCAACTTCAGGTGCTTAATATCCGCTTGCAAATTTTGCTTGAAGTACGTGCCAAGCCTCAATCTCAGTTACTGCTGAAGTCGTTATCTATGGATAGTCGAGCTTGGAGTGATAGTATGCTGGAAGCTTTGCAACGCTTAGCAAAGCATTCTGTCATCGAAAATCAAGTTGCATTTCGAACGCAACTGAATGCAATAACGACTCATCTGGAACTGCAAATAGAAACTATATTAAATGGGGTGGCGGATGAGCAGCTCAGTGAAATGGATAGAGAAAACTTTTACCACTTGCTGGGTGCTTATCATGGTGTATCCAATGCCTTACTTGAATATTCAGAAAATGCACACAGTATCAACTGGACTGTATGGCAGGAAACAAGACTTTAATGATCAGCAGAGAATAATATGAATCAAATGCCTCATGAATTTGCGATTGCCGGTATTTATTTGCCACCTTTGCTAATCGCGACCCTACTTGGCTTTTTTGCAGCTTTAGGAACGGCTAATTTACTCAATCGATATCGGTTGTCAAAATATTTTTTTTATCCACAACTGGTATTTCTGGAGATGGTTGTTATTTATACCGTCTTATTTGGGACTTTTGTTATTAAGGGCTAAGGCATGACACGCTATCTGAAATACCTACCGACTGTACTTATTGCTTGTTGTACCATTGCAGCGGTATCATTTAAATATTGGGACTATATCACTAACCCATGGACACGTAATGGACAGGTGATGTCTTACGTAATTCAGGTCACGCCACGCGTCACCGGACCTATCGTTAATCTACCGGTCATAGATAATCAGAAAGTTAAGGCAGGCGATTTGTTGTTTGAAATTGACCCAAGCCTTTTTAAGGCAAGTCTGGATCAGGCACATGCGAATTATGACAAAACACAGGATGATATTAGTGCTTTAGAGAAACAGGTTGATGCCGCTAAAGCGGGAGTTGCTCAATCTAAATCCGCTATTTCTGAAGTGAAGGCTGTTATAAATGCAGATATTTCTCAGCTTGCGGAGATAAAAATAAGACTTCAGCGTAACAAGAAATTACTGGCTACCGGTGCTACTTCTAAGCAACATTTTGATGACTTAAAGATGCAATATGATGTTGCTTATGCAAATAAAGCACAGTCTAACGCAGCGCTGCTAACTGCGCAAAGTGCCTACCTGCAAGCGCAAGCGAATCTTGCTCAGGCTCAGGCAAATCGAGGCGCATCTGGTGCAGATAATGCACGGCTACGTGAGGCAAAAGCACTTGTAGATCAGGCGCAGCTAAACCTTGGATATACGCGTGTCCTGGCTCCGGTAGAGAGCTTTGTGACTAACCTGAGTTTACAGCTTGGAAGTCAGGCCGTTGCTAATCAACCTGCTCTCGCACTGGTTGATGCAAATGGTTTTTGGGTTTATGCCTATTTCCGCGAAACCTTGGTTGGCAAAATGCGTGCAGGAGACTCGGCACTCGTTACTTTGATGAGTTATCCAGATACGCCAATCAGCGGTAAGGTTAATAGCCTGGGCAGGGGAATCGCTCAGGCTGATGGCAGCACGGGTTATAATTTGTTACCCAATGTCAACCCGACCTTTGAATGGATTCGATTAGCCCAGCGCATTCCAGTCAGGATACATCTTGATAAATTACCCGAGGGAGTGGAATTAAGAATCGGGGCGACTGCATCGGTGTTGGTGATGACAGGTAAATAAGTTATAGATGACTGTGTAATTATTCAACAGGAAGACTATGGCTGTTGCATAGTTAAAAGAAGTTCTCAACAAACTAAGGGTTACTGTTAGTAAACTATAGTTTATATATGGTTAAGAAAAGTGCCCTGTATAATATGATATTATTCATTTCTGGTGATTATCAGGCCACGATTATGTCTTACATGTACTTTCCACCATTCTAATATATTTCTTAGCTGAGAATATACTTGAAAATGAGGGATATTACTTAAATCTATACACTACTGTGTAGCTAGATTCCAATGCTTCACAGGAGCAAAAAATGAAACAGTGCAAAAACCAGGCAATCACTTCAGGTAAAAAATATGCATGAAAATAAAATAAGCAATTGGTTAATTTTAATCATTGCGATAGTCAGTTTAACTGCTTGTTCAGAACAGGCTGAAGAAGTCGAAACAATACGCCTAGTTCGAGCTGTCAAGTTAGGGGATGTCAAACAGCTAGAGGGTCGTAAATTTCCGGGCAGAGCGAAAGCAGTAGATGAAATTAACCTGGCATTTGATGTGCGAGGTAAGCTCAATAAGCGCCCCGTTAATGTTGGGGATAACATAACTGAAGGTCAGTTGATCGCCAGCCTCGACCCACGAGATTTTCGCAGTGATGTTGAAGAGAAAAGAGCGGCATACCAGAATGCGCGAGCCAATTTCAAACGTGCAAAAGAGTTGATCGAGAAAGATTTTATTTCCCGGGTAGAATATGATCGACTTAATGCAGCAACACGCATGACCCGAGCTGAGTTAGATAGAGCAGTAAAAGCACTGTCAGATTCGGAACTAAAAGCGCCTTTTTCAGGCTATATATCTGAATTATTTGTAGAAAACTTCCAGGCTGTACAGGCGAAACAAAAAGTCGCCAGATTAGTTAATATAGCCCAGATAGAGATGATTATTAATATTCCGGAATCTATGATTTCATTGGTGCCATATGCGCAAGACATTAAAATAATTTTTGATACCTTTCCAGATCGTGAAATTTCAGCGCTTGTTAAGGAAGTGGGTACAGAAGCATCAGCCACAACGCGCACATATCCTGTCACTTTAATCATAGAGCAGCCAGAAGGCATAAAAATACTACCAGGTATGGCGGGTAATGCAAGTACTCGAATGGCAAAGGATGCACCTCAAAGGACAATCCAGAACAAAGGTATTCAATTGCCGGTCTCAGCTATTTATTCACCGGCTGATGATAAAAAGTCTTATGTCTGGCTGATCAATGAACAGTCGGGCGCTGTTCATCGCCAGGTTGTCACCTTGGGTAAAATGACATCTACCGGCGTAGTGATAACCGACGGTCTTAAATCTGGAGAGTGGGTTGCGACAGCGGGTGTTCATTATTTACGTGAAGGTCAGAAAGTAAAAATAATGCAAAACAAGGAGCAGTAAATCATGAGTATTACTGCTATTGCAATAGATAAAAAACCGGTTATTTACTTTGCTACTTTTTTAATTGTACTTGCCGGTATCGCTAGTTTTTTTCAATTAGGCTGGTTGGAAGATCCTGAATATACCGTTAAAACAGCGGCTATTACGACTGTTTATCCTGGTGCCAGTGCGAAAGAGGTTGAGTTAGAAGTCACCGACCTGATTGAGTTGAAAATTCAGGAAATGGAGGAGATTAAAAATATCTATTCTGAATCCCGTCCTGGTTTGTCCATTATTAAAGTGGATATTAAAGATGCCATCTGGTCGAATGACCTGCCTCAAGTCTGGGATGTATTGCGTAAAAAAATAGGTGACATTGAACATGACCTTCCTCCTGGTGCGGGTAAACCTGCGGTAGGTGATGATTTTGGTTACGTTTTCGGTTTTTTGTTATCTGTTACTGGCGATGGATTTACCTATGCGGAGCATGAAGATTATGTTAAATATCTGCGTAAAGAACTGAGTCTGGTAGCAGGCGTAGCCAGGGTTGATTTGTGGGGTGCGCAAGATAAGCGCATCTATCTGGATACTTCGGAAAACCAGTTTACCAGCCTGGGGCTAACGGTTGCAGATTTGCAAAAAACATTGCACAATCAAAATGAAATTGTTGATGCGGGTTATGTGGAAATCCAGGGTGAACGATTGCGCGTCACTCCAACCGGTGCATTCAGTCATCCCCAGGATATTGGCGAATTAAGTGTTACTGCATCACGGTT
>JAUXBW010000174.1 GCA_030619185.1 Methyloprofundus sp. | reverse complement strand
GGCTGTTTTATCAAGGTCCGTAATTACCTGGCCAAATATTTCCACCCGCCCCAGCCTGGGTTTGCTAATGCCGGCTAACATTTGTAAATAGGCTCTTAATTGGAACCTGTGTGGTCCCACCAGGCAAGTCAGAGTTGACGATTGTACCTGACAATCTAATGGAGGATATGACAATGCGTTGTCCTTTCCCCCCTCTGGAGTGGCCGCAGAAGCTGAAATTATCCCTGTAATACTCATAAGCTGAAGAGTAAAAAATAGCCATCGGCCAGAAATAAAAATACCAGACTTCTAACTACCGCTTTTTGCATTTGCTGGGGGACCTGAGTTGGAGAATTTTCAACTAAAAGCCCATGAAAACAGGCCATGGCACCAATGACCAGCCCAAAAATAATATTTTTAACCATAAATATCATGACTACATTAATATTCAGCGTATTGAGCAGTTGCATCAATGATTCTACTGCAGAAAAATGATAGATATAGGCACTAAAAAATACACCACATAAGATCATGATAATGGAAAAGTACAGTGCCAGCGTCACTTGACTAATCACCATGGAAATTATTCTGGGAACGACAAAATAATCATCCACATCAATTCCCAGATACTCCAGAGGCTCAATTTCACCGCGTACTTTTGTGTTACCCAGGTCAACTGCAATAGCAGAACACGAGCGTCCTACCAGAATCACGCCGGTAATCACCGGACCAAGCTCACTCACCACTAATCGGGCAAGAATTTCAGTCAAGTCACTGGCCCCCGTTATCGCATGCATGATATAGATCAGTTGTGAAGCAACTCCAATGCCAGCCAAAACAGCAAGAAATGAAATCATCGCAATCGCATCAACACCCGTAAAAATAAGCTGCCCCAGCAAATTGGAATAAACTGCTCGATTAAAAACATTACGATGAGCTTGCCATACGCTAAGTGAATGCGTCAGAAAATAAGTAAGCTCAATAATATAGATAAACGAATCTATACAACGCTGGCCAATCCACCCGAAAAAATTCATTGTTTTAACCGTTAATAATATTTCCCTGTAAATTTAGGATAAGCTAACAACACTCTACACACCATCATTTCTTTATTCCTAAGGTAAACGCTTTCTTAGTGGCTCCACACTCGAGTCAAACCCAACCCTTTAGGATATCTTCCCAGCTCGATACCACTATCAATATCTCCTTTTGCTTGATCATAAATATGTTTGCTAAAATATCTTTGACTTTAACAGCTATTAAGCAATTGGTAAATTACAAAATTTTTAGAAAACCACACAAAATTAACTACCAGGCTTATAAAACGTGGTTTGAATTCGACCTAAAAGGCTGTCCTCAGCAAAAACCCCGCAGGAGCTTTGCTGAAATAAGATTAAGTTGTTCCCAATATTTCAGTGATTATTTATTATCCTGGAACCTTACATACTTTTATTGCTGTATTTTAAATTATTTGTTATTTTTTTGCGATGCTGAAAGAGCGTTTCTTTACTGTTATGATTGGTTAACTCATAAATAATCAACAACTTACTTCCAGTATGGAAATTTCCCTTATTATTCCTAGCTATAATCGAGGCTCAATACTTAAACGCGCACTCTATTCAGCGCTAGAACAAAGCAGGCCTCCCGATGAGATTATTGTCGTTGATGATGGTTCGACTGATCATAGCGCACAGATGCTTAAGCAAGAGTTCCCGCAGATCAACACAATCGTACAGAATAATAGGGGAGTGAGTGCCGCTAGAAATACTGGGATACAACAGGCGACTGGCGACTGGATTGCTTTTCTAGATTCTGATGATAGCTGGCTAGAAGAAAAGCTAGCAACTCAAGTCAGGGCATTGCAACAGGCACCTGAAACCAAGGTTTGTCACACCGAGGAAATATGGATTAGAAATGGCACTCGTGTAAATGCCATGCACAAGCACAAAAAAACAGGTGGCTGGATTTTTAAGCATTGCCTACCTTTATGTGCCATGTCTCCTTCTTCGATTATGATTCATCGTTCGGTATTTGATGATGTTGGTCTTTTTGATGAAAACTTACCTGCCTGCGAAGATTACGATCTGTGGTTACGCATTAGTGCTAAATATCCGGTATTATTTATAGAGCAGCCTCTTATTAACAAATATGGAGGGCATGAAGACCAGTTATCTCAAAAATACTGGGGGATGGATAGGTTCAGGATACAGGCGTTGGAAAAAATCATTGCTCAACCTTATCTAAGTCCGAAAAATAAACAATATGCAATGCAAATGCTGATAAAAAAGGCGCGTATCTTTAGGAATGGTGCTTTAAAGCGCGGTAAAACCGAATCGGCACAGCACTATCAGCACTTGCTAGATAAGTATGCAGCGTGAACTTCACTAATACTCCCCGTTTATTTCTTTACCTCAATCACTAGGGCATCCATATTACTTGATTTAAGCCGAGATTGAATGGCATCAACTGCAGTTAACCGATTATAGGGCCCCATTTTGACTCTATACCAGGTTACTGAACCAATGACTGCTTCTTCAATTTTTGGGAAAAAACCCATCAGTAGTAATCTTGCCTTTAAGCCATCTGCATCTTTATAGAGTCGAAAAGCACCCGCTTGTACTGAATACTGCACGCCTGCTTTTACTTTGCCTACGCGCTCTTCGCGTTTGCGTGTTTTTACTTCGTAATCTGGAATGACAAATTCTTTGTTAGGCAGAACGTTATAAAAGTCGTACTGAATATCGTGTTTAGCCTGTTCTTTTTTAGTGTGGGTGACTTGTTTAGGTGTTTTCTTAGGCTCTGGTTTTGTTATTTTCCTTACCAGGGGTCTGGTAAGCATTGTTGGCTTGTCTTGTGTCGTTGTTAAACTCAGGCTATACAGAAAATAAGCAAATAAACCGAGCAGGCTCAGCACCAGCACCCAGCGCCATGCAGGAATCAGCGTCTGGCTAGTCGCAGTTTTCGCTCTGGGTGTGCGCTTGTTAGTCTTTGCGGGTTGCCGCTTTGGGCCTTGTCCGGCTTTGTTTGCTCGGTATTTATAGTCTCGTGCCATTACATTGATTCCGGGGTATTAATCCTTAGTAAGTTTAGACCATTTGCCAAAACCTGCTTAACAGAATAAATTAAATTTAGTCGTGCATTACGTATAGCGACATCATCAACAATAAATTGATGCGCATTATAATAGCTGTGGAATTCAGCTGCTAATTCACGTAAATAGTTAATTAATAGATGAGGTTCATACTGGACTGCAGCACGTTCAACTACCTCAGGATACCGCGTTAGGCTGCTGACTAAAGCAACTTCCTGTTCTGCGGTCAATTTATCCAGATTTTCTTCCCCTGCCGGAATATCGCGTTGCAGGCCTTTTTCCGCTAATTGTTTGAGTACGCTACATACCCGCGCATGTGCATATTGCACATAAAATACCGGATTTTCATTGGTTTTTGAGGTCGCTAATTTCAAATCAAAATCCATATGTTGCTCAGATTTGCGCATAACATAAAAGAATCGTGCCGCATCCTGACCTACTTCATTACGCAACTGGCGTAAGGTGACAAACGAGCCCGAGCGCGTTGACATTTGCACTTGCTCGCCACCACGATAGAGCACAGCAAATTGCACTAATAAAACCTTGAGCTTTTCAGTGTCTGCACCGAGGGCCTGCATGGCAGCTTTAACACGAGGAATATAACCATGATGATCTGCGCCCCAGATATTAATTATCTGATCAAAGCCTCGATCCAGTTTATTCATGTGATAGGCAATATCCGAAGCGAAATAGGTACTTTGGCCATTTTCACGCACCACCACACGATCTTTTTCATCGCCTAACTGGCTGGAAGCGAACCAGGTCGCACCCTCTTTTTCATAGATATGCCCCGCGTCACGCAGGCGTGTTAAAGCCTCATCAATGGAGCCATCATCCATTAACTGCCTTTCAGAAAACCATTGCTGGTAATCAACACCAAATTCGCTTAAATCCTGGCGAATATCTGCCAGAATACCATTTAAGCCCGTTTGAAAAACATCATGATATTGCTTGTCACCCAGTAAAGTTTTCGCCCGTGCAATCAGGGCATCAATATGCTTATCTTTATCCCCCCCTTGTGGCTCATCAGCTGGGATCTCTTCAAAAACTAGTGTCACAGGGTGACGATATTCATTACTTGATTCCCGGTGGGTATTAGCGGCAATCTCACGTATATAATCGCCACGGTAACCATTGCTGGGGAAAGTGAGCACCTCGCCACACTCTTCCAGATAACGCAACCAGACACTGGTCGCCAAAATATCCATTTGCCGCCCCGCATCATTCACATAATATTCACGCTCAACCTCAAAGCCTACAGCGGCTAATAACTCAGCAACCGCTGAACCATAAGCTGCGCCACGTCCATGGCCGACATGTAATGGCCCAGTTGGATTGGCAGAAACAAACTCGACTTGAACTTTTTTACCAGCACCCAGCTGGCTTAAGCCAAATTTATTGCCTTGTTGATGAATTGTGTTAATAATCTGATATTGTGCCTTGGGGTCTATGAAGAAATTAATAAACCCTGGGCCTGCAATCTCAACTTTAGTGACTGCCTTATCGGTAGCTAAAGCGACAATAATTTTTTCTGCTAATTGACGCGGGTTCATTTTGGCTGGTTTTGCCAGCATCATTGCCAGATTAGTCGCAAAATCGCCATGCAGTTGATCACGCGCACGTTCAATATTGATTTTTGGATTGAGTTCTCGCTCTAATATACCGTCTGCTTTCAGGGTTTCAACGGCGTGCAATAAGAGAGATTCTAACTTTTGTTTCATGCGCTTATGGAATTAAACTTGCTTTGCAAAACTCTCCATTATCCCTGAAAACATTAACAGGTGAAAGTAAAATACGCTCTTGACGTGTAATCATGAATGAAGTTGATGTGCAATAAAATACTGTAGCGAACTGTAGTGTGGATGAAAAGGCACGAAATAGGTTGGTATGCCGCTGGGATAATTTACTGGGTTTTATTACATCGTATGATAATTACTTGTTTCAGGAACAAGCGAATAAAAAGGATAAGACCATAGGGTG
>JAUXBW010000115.1 GCA_030619185.1 Methyloprofundus sp. | reverse complement strand
CTTATCTTCTGCATTAAGCAGTTGAATGGTATTGAAAAACGCTTTAAATAAAGCGGGCTCATCTAAGTCAGGTACTTCATTGCCCATTTGTTGGTAAACCTGTGCTAACACCGAGCCGCCTAAACGGTTTTTCCCCCGGCCTAAATCTAGCAATATTAATACGCTATCTTCATTCTTTAATTCAGGTGTTAATGTTCGGGTAATATCAGTCACCGGTGCAAAAGCGGTAATAATGAGTGATAACGGTGAGGTCATGGTGGTCTCTCGCCCCGCTTCATTCCAGACTGTTTTCATGGATAGTGAATCTTTACCGACGGGTATTGCTATGCCCAATTCAGGGCAAACTTCCATGCCGACCGTTTTAACCGTATCAAATAAGGCTGCATCTTCGCCAGGGCTTCCCGCCGCTGCCATCCAGTTGGCAGAAATTTTTATATGATTAAGCGATTCAATTTTCGCAGCCACCAAATTTGTTAGTGATTCTGCTATCGCCATCCGTCCAGACGCAGGTGCATTAACCACCGCTAACGGTGTACGCTCTCCCATTGCCATCGCTTCACCTGTTGTTGCATGAAAGCCAGAAGCGGTCACAGCCACATCGGCGACCGGGACTTGCCAGGGACCGACCATTTGATCTCTTGCTACTAGACCTGTAACCGAACGGTCTCCGATATGAATTAAAAAGCTTTTATCGGCAACCGCTGGAAAAGCTAAAACACGTTTAACAGCTTCTGCGATGTCTACACCTGAAAAATCCAGTGCTTTATGTTCTGCTTCAAGGTGTGTGACATCGCGATGTAATTTAGGCGATTTACCAAATAAAACTGACATAGGTAAATCAACGGGCTTGTTGCTAAATAATTCATCGGTCAGTGTTAAATGCTGTTCATCAGTTGCTTCACCGATAACGGCATACAGACAATGTTCACGCGCACAGAAAGATTCAAACAGTGTTAGTGCTTCAGGTTTGATAGCAACCACATAACGCTCTTGCGCTTCATTGCACCAGATTTGCATCGGAGACATGCCTTTATCATCATTATTCACCTTACGCAGTTCAAAACGACCACCCTGCTCGCAATCGTGGATAATTTCCGGTACGGCATTCGACAAGCCACCTGCGCCTATATCGTGGATTGAAACAACGGGTGTATCATCGCCTAAGGCATTACAGTGGTTAATAACCTCCTGACAACGACGCTCCATTTCTGGATTTTCCCGTTGTACCGAGGCAAAGTCCAGTTCTGCCGCACTTTCACCTGAGGCTTGTGAAGAAGCCGCGCTACCGCCTAAACCAATTAACATAGCCGGGCCACCTAAAATAATAATCAAGGAGCCTGCAGGAATTTTATGTTTGTCCACCAGCATAGGGCGAATATTACCCATGCCACCTGCGATCATAATCGGCTTGTGATAGCCGCGTAATTGATTGCCAGCACTGCCTTCTACAGTCTGCTCAAAGCTGCGAAAATAACCGGCAATATTAGGTCGGCCAAATTCATTATTAAATGCGGCACCACCTACTGGCCCATTAAGCATAATATCTAAGGCAGATGCAATACGTTCTGGTTTACCATGATCAGTTTCCCAGGGCTGCTTTAAGCCAGGAATTTTTAGATGTGACACAGTAAACCCAGTTAATCCGGCTTTAGTCGCAGAACCTCGCCCAGTTGCACCCTCATCACGAATTTCACCACCGGAACCCGTTGCCGCACCAGAGTAGGGCGAAATCGCAGTCGGGTGATTGTGGGTTTCCACTTTCATTAATAAATGTGCATCTTCACGAGTATAGCTATATTCACCGGTATGCGGGTTACGAATAAAGACATCTGTATTTGAGCCTGCTGCTACTGAGGCATTATCACTGTAAGCCGATAAAATACCATCCGGGTTTTTCTCGGCAGTATTACGAATCATGCCGAATAAAGATTTTGCTTCATCAACACCATCAATAGTCCAGCTGGCATTAAAAATCTTATGTCGACAATGTTCTGAATTTGCCTGGGCAAACATCATCAGTTCTACATCACTAGGATTACGGCCCAATGTTTTAAAACTATCGCTTAAATAGTCGATTTCATCATCCGACAAAGCCATACCCAAATCGCTATTAGCCTGCACTAAAGCATCACGCCCCTGCTCAATAATGTCAACCGTAGCTAAAGGTTGTGGTTGATGATGGGCAAATAAATCTAGCTGAGCACTATCACTGACAACTGCCTGCGTCATGCGGTCGTGTAGTAAAGCCTGGATAGCCAGTTGCTTATCCAGATCAACTTCAGCTGTGTTAATTGTATATTCAACACCACGCTCAAGACGTTCTATACTGAGACCGCAGCGTTGAGCAATTTCTGTGGCCTTACTCGACCAGGGTGAGATTGTTCCCGGGCGGGGTACCACCCAGTATGTTACGCCCTCTTGGGCATCAGAAATTTTCGCTTCTGTACCATAGTCTAATAATTTAAGTAAAACCTCCTTGTCTTCAACACCCAGTTCATTTTCTGTATCAACAAAATGCATAAAACGCGCTGAAAGATAGCTTATAGAAGGCTCTATCTCTTGTAAATCAACTAATAATTTTTGAACTCTAAATTGTGATAACGCAGAAGTACCTAGGATTTTAAGCATAGAGAGGTGTCGGTTAGTAGTATCGTAGGTCGGGTTAGCTTATCAAGCGTAGCGCGATAACGTAACCCGACATGTGTTGGTCAAATGTTTGAATCTAATTCCCACTGCCTCCGTGGGAACGCATACTGGATCGCTCGGCATTACATGACACAGAACATCACAAAGTGCATTTCTACGCTGGATCGTGGGAGTGATTAAACGGGTAAAGTGTATATTTTTATATTCTGGAAAAGTTCATCCCTAGGCGTACATTAACCGTCCCCTGGGAGTTGGAATAATTCGTCCTAGTTTTTCAGCTGTTTCTATCCACTCTTGAATAACTATTTCAGCATTGGCTACGGCTTCCTGATATGTACGACCATCTGCCATACATCCTGTTAATTCGGGTATCTCCACTAAGAAAGCCTTATCTTCCTCACTCCAATAAATAATCATTTCATATTTATTTGACATTTTTTACTCCAAGCTGGTTCTTAATAAATAATTGTCTGATTTGTTTGACCTGATAGGGCTTTGCCTTAGAAGCAATAGGTTTTATCGTTAGTGGAAAGGGAGGCTGTCCGAGAATAGAAAACCTGCTACAGAAAAAAACCTTTTGGCCCTTTTTTCCGTTCATTTTTGTTCAAGAGCAAAACTATTCGCCTCAAATAAACGAAAAAACTGATTCAAAATGGCTTTCCCTCGCGACAGTTTCTATTCTCGGACAACCTCTTAGCCACACATACATAAAAATTCATACTGAATCACTCTACACCCGATCAAGAACGAGGGAAGAACAAGCTAAATGAATTATTAAAAACTACCTTTCAAAGTCTTGTTTGATCGTATCATAGAGTAGATTTAGTAACTTTAATCCATCACCCTCAGATAAGTTATTCCCTAACTGGTCTTGAACAAAAATAGCTGTCCCTAGTTCGGTATCCATTAAAAAAACCTGGTAGGGGAGTTCCTGATTGGCATCTCCCGCAAAGAAAAAAACAAATTCATCTGCAAATGAACCATCGGTTACTACCTGTACTTCAGGGTCATATTGCACGTAGTAAGTGGCAATGGATCGATTTTTGTCGGTAATTTCAATTGAGCGTTCAGTTAATGCCTTTCCTACAACGCGCCAGATGTGGGCAAAAGGGGAATTAATACGTAAATAGGTATTATTTTCCCCCTCATCTATAAATTGAATAGCTTTACTTAAGGTTGCTGGAACGGCTATCTCTTCAGACTCAGCCGCTAGTTTATCAGCTTGCATCTCAGGCGGAATCTCCAGTGGAGGCGTTTCCCTGCTATAAACATAGTCTTTTTCTTTATCAGGAAAAAAGCGACCACATGCCGTTACAAGAATCAGGGAGAGTATTACAATAAGTTTGATCGGTTTCATGCCGTTTAGATAGTAAGAAATTAGAGAACCTGTGCTTGCTGCATTGCCGAACGTACCTTATCAAAACAGTCATCAGTCAGCCAGGTTAGAGGCAAGCGTATCCCTTTCTTCATTAAGCCCATTTCGGCAACAGCCCATTTAACAGGAATAGGATTAGATTGAATAAATAATTGCGTATGTAAACCAGTCAAATTGGCATCAATACGGGTTGCGGTTTCTTGGTCGCCATTAATGGCCGCAGAAATCATTTCATGCACCAACCGAGGAGCCACATTACCGGAAACTGTAATAGTTCCATTACCACCTAATAAGCAAAACTCACAACTCGTTGCATCATCGCCAGTATAAATAGCAAAATCATCACCACATAAGTCACGCAAGATCGCTACACGAGATAACTCCCCTGTCGCTTCTTTAACACCAACGATACGCTCAATTTTTGCCAGACGAGCTATGGTTTCAGGTAACATATCACAAGCCGTTCTGCCCGGCACATTATATAATATCTGGGGAATATCTACGGCTTCTGCAACCGCTTTATAATGCAGGTACAAGCCTTCCTGAGTTGGCTTATTGTAATAAGGTGTTACTAACAAACAGGCATCCGCACCCACTTCTTTTGCCGCTTTGGTTAAAGAAATGGCTTCACTGGTTGAATTCGCTCCAGTCCCTGCAATAACAGGAATTTGCCCGGCAACATAGTCGATAACAGATGCGACGACATCCATATGTTCATGTTCGTTTAAAGTAGCAGATTCACCTGTAGTCCCCATGGCGACAATAGCATCGGTACCTTGCTGTATATGAAATTCTACTAATTTTTTAAGACTGTCCTTATCTACATCACCGTTATCAAACATAGGGGTGACTAACGCTACGATACTACCTTGAATCATGAAGCACTCTCGAATAATTTAACAAATAGATTAAAAAATATTATAACCAAATACCAGGTAACAGACTTAAATTAACCAGCACATCGTTACTATAGGCGTGGCTTTAGCGTACTTGCTCATATTGGCGGGCTAAAGCCACGCCCTACATCTGAGTTTTTAATAGTTAAGGACACTTGCCTATATAACGCCCAGTCAATTTAGTTTGCATCGTCATTGCGCCTTGTGCTGCACCAGACATCGTCATATCAAATACACCTGAAAAGCTCGTTTTCTGGTACTGAATATTTCCAGATCCCTGCATAATCATTCCTTCCTGTTCACAGCTCATAGTCCAGCGTGCGAGGTTATCTTGAATATCCATAGTATCCATCTGGCAATTGTTTTTCTGCAGAATATTTTCTGGCTGCATGTTTTGTTTAGTAAAGCATTGTTGCATAGTCACTGCAGACATCTTTATCGGCATTCCGGGAATATTTACCTCAGTGCTGACTTCCCACAAACCTTCCTGTATATCTGGCGTTTGTGCAAAAGCTGTAGACAGGCTGAAACACGATAGCATCGCTAAAATAACTCTATTCATCTGCATAACTTAACTCTGTATTATCCTCAGTATTCTCGACGCTCCACAACTTCTCTAACTGATAAAACTCACGTGTTTGTGCTGTCATCACATGCAAAATAACATCACCTAAATCCATCAACACCCATTCAGCCCCCTGCGCTCCTTCTATACCTCGGGGAATAACGCCTTTATTTTTTAACTCCAATGCCACGTAATTACATAAAGCTTTAATATGGCGCTCAGAAGTTCCGGTGGCAATCACCATATAATCAGTAAAGCTGGTTTTACCTATCACATCAATGGTAGTGATATTTTCTGCTTTACGCTCTTCTAGTTCATTAGTCACAATGGCTAACAATTCATCTGCTTGCATTCATTTTCCTTTCATTCTCTTCAGGCTTGATATAATTTGTTGACCTGAATATAGTTGATAACGCTTTCAGGCAATAAAAAACGGGCACTTTTTTGCTCAGCAATCGTTTGTCGAATAAATGTCGCCGAAATATCTAATTGCGTTACATTCTGGAAATAGATTTTACCACTCGTACAAGATTTTAACGACTGCCAATCATCAACTTGTCTCTCTCTGTAGAAATCTGTCAGGGGATCCGCTTTAAAATTAGGGCGGGTCATGACCACAATATGCGCATATTCGAACAAAGCTTGCCAACGATACCAGCTAGTCAGCGCATTAAATGCATCTGTGCCAATAAACAATATCAGCGGTGTTGCAGCAATTTCCGCACGAATTGAAACCAGTGTATCGAGCATATATGATGGACCAGTTCTCTCCAGTTCACGTGTATCACAGCTAAATTGTGGATAATTTGCGATAGCCAGTTGCAACATTTGCAAACGCGCCGCCCTGCTCACTTCTGGCTCAGCACGATGGGCTGGCTGGGCGCATGGCAAGAAACGTAACTCTTGCAGGGCAAAAATATCACTTACTTCTAACCCCGTGCGTAAATGCCCGTAGTGAACAGGGTCAAAGGTCCCACCATAAATACCAATCATTTACTGACGGATATGCCCATCTCCCAGAACAATATATTTTAAACTAGTCAGCCCCTCAAGGCCAACAGGCCCTCTGGCATGTAATTTATCAGTGCTGATACCAATTTCAGCACCTAGGCCATATTCAAAACCATCAGCAAATCGTGTTGAAGCGTTCACCATCACAGAGCTAGAATCCACTTCACGTAAAAAGCGACGCGCCAAGGTATAGTTCTCGGTAATAATGGATTCGGTATGCCCTGAACTGAATTGATTAATATGTGCCATTGCCTCATCAATATCAGCGACCACCTTTATGGACAATACGGGGGCTAAATATTCAGTTGCCCAGTCTTCCTCAGTTGCACGGATACAATCAGGCACGATAGAACAGGTTTTTAAACAACCACGCAGTTCAACCCCCGCCGTTTTATATTTATTGGCCAATTCAGGCAATACCTGCATGGCAATTGATTCAGCCACAAGCAAAGTTTCCATAGCATTACACACACCGTAGCGATGCGTTTTAGCATTCACGGCAATATTAATTGCTTTGACTATATCTGCCTGGCTGTCGATATAAACATGACAAATACCATCCAGATGCTTAATGACCGGGATAGTCGCTTCTTTTGAAATACGCGCAATCAGGTTTTTACCCCCGCGTGGCACTATTACATCGACATAATCAGACAAAGTAATTAATTCACCCACCGCTGCTCTATCAGTCGTTTCCACAACCTGCACACACTCTATCGGTAAACCCACAGCAGATAAACCTTGTGCTATACATAGCGCAATCGCTTTATTAGAATGAATTGCCTCTGAACCGCCACGCAAAATACAGGCATTACCGGATTTTAAACATAAAGCTGCCGCATCGACAGTCACATTGGGCCGTGATTCATAAATAATACCAATAACACCCAGTGGCACTCGCATTTGTCCTACCTGAATACCACTAGGACG
>JAUXBW010000003.1 GCA_030619185.1 Methyloprofundus sp. | reverse complement strand
CTAGATGAACTTTTAAATCGTGAACTGTCTGGGATGACTTTCTATAAGACCTCATAAATGAGAGTATACTAAAAGTCTTGCACTAAAGTGCATAGTTTTTACTAACGACTGAAACAATAAAGCTTCGAGTTGAGCACCTTGATCCACTATCGAATCAATCTGCTTTAATTCTTCCAGCTTCTGTTGATAAGTCTGATTAATTTCATAATCAACATCCTGGCAAATCTTATCAAGATTCTGACTTTGATTATCGGCTATATGGTCTATGCATTTCCACTTCTGATCAATCATTGATTGCTCTATTTTTATCGCTGTTTGTTTTAATTGTCGAGCAATTTTATGAGATGATTTACGCTTAAAATAAAGGGCACTACATAAGGCGGTTGCTCCTATAACAATCCCAGGCAACCCAAAAACAATAAAACTTGAAGCAGTTGCAGTAGTGGCAGCAGCAGTTGTCGTAGCTGCTGTCGTGGTTGAACCAAAGAGCCAACCCCCAAATGCTGAAATAGCACCTTGAGTAACCACTGGAACCGCTACCACAGGAGCTACTACCGCGATAGGAGCAGCGACAGTTTGCACTATAGTTCCTGCCCCTACGAGCAAGCCAGCGACACCCACTACCCCACTCGCAACTGTGGCTGTATGCAAATTCTCAATATTAGAAATTCTGTCCCATTTTAAAAAATAGTCTTCAAGATGGGCAACACTATTAGGCGGTAAGTCAATCATACCTTTTTGTTCTTCAATTCTGTCCTTGATGCGTTCTAGAAATTTGAACTCTTTTGATTTCATTTCTCGAGTTAAATTGTCCTGCATCCGACTGAGTTGAAAGCCAAGTAATATGTTAATCTCGTTCTTATCAGGGCTGTTTTGAAGTAACTGAGCTACCATCATTTTTACTTGCTGGGTCAATTGATCAAATAGATCCTCAAGGGTACTTTTGTATTCTTCAAACTCTGGCTTTAGAGCTTGTTTCAGGTTACGAATAAATTGTTCACGCTGCCTTGCATAATCAGAGATTTCGGCCTCCAGTGCAATTCGGTGTTTCTCTCTCGATTTTCGATCCTGTTTAGCTAGCAAAATTTGCTCATTAAGCGACTTGGTATAGTTTTCAATATAGCTGTTTAAACGTTGCACCCTATTAGCAAGCACATCATAAAACTTACGCTCACCCAGATAATTCCAGATATCTTGCTTAACCTGCTCGCTATTTTCTCCTGTTTTTGAGGAGACCGGCAGAATTTGCAGGTTAATGGTACTTTGAGTTTTATCATCAAGTAGGGTTTGCCTCAGTGAAGCTCGCAATTGCTCTTGTAAATAGTCTAAAACATCTGCTCGTTCACTATCGTCTATCTGATCCCAATAATTTGCCAGAATAAATAATTTATCGATATCTTTCCTGCTCAATAATTCTTGCTCAAAAAACTGCTTCTGGTAACGGGTCCAGGGCTGTTGGGCGTTAAGAAAAAACAGAATGGCATCAGCCTGATGCAGATAGTCAAAAGTCTGCTTCATTCTTTCGGCATCTGGATCATTTAAGCCAGGGGCATCAACTAATTCTATTCCATCCTGTAACATCGCCGAGGGTGACTCTAGAATTACATAACTGACTTGCTCAGTATCACTGCCCCCTGCTGAAACTGTCTCAAGCAGGCGCTCTGCCACATGTTCGCAAACTTCTTCTGTGGATCCATCTTGAAAATATAAATGAGCTTTAAGTGTTTCGCCAAACCGAATAATGGTGGGTCTGGTGGTGGTCGGTTTAGGAAAGGCAGGTAAAATATCTGCTTGCAATAAAAATTGATTAATAAATGTACTCTTACCTGAGCTAAAGTCACCTATACAGAGAATCTTGAAAGATAAATCTGCGGATAATTCACCTTTAAACTGTTGTAGTAGCTGAATATCTTGACTATTTAACTTTGCTTCGACAATTTCTATCAACTGTGTGGCTGTTTCCAACAATTGATTTTTTCTTTCTATAAAGGAAGTAAAACTACTCATGATTTTCGCCTGCTAGCTCACCATGCATTACTCTATAGATCTCTTGGCGCATAAAGATCATTTCTTCTATATTTTCAGCCAGCCATTGTCGATCGACTAGAATTTCCTGCTTTTGTTTGGCGGTAATTTCCTGCTTTAAGGGGAATTTATTCTCAATAAGCGTCGCACTTATTTGTTCTGGAGCTATGCTGGCTTCTAGTTTTTTATTGATCGCTATTTCCATATCGAAGATAATTTTATCTACCTCAGCCAGATAGCGCTGCTTATCATTTTCATCCACCCAGCTATGAATTTTATCACGCACACCTGTATAAACAAATTTAGTAAGACTAGAGCCACTGGATACTAAGTTTCCGAACCCAGCTAAAAGAAACGGGAGAGCAATACCCGGCATTAAGAAACTCAAAGCTGTAGCGGCTATACCTGTAGTGCCTAAAGTAGCAGCACCTGTTATTCCAGTAAGCCATGGTAATGACGCTGTAACCAATGCATAGCCGGCAGTTGCTACACCCGTACCCGCTAGAATAGGTGAGAAATTATATGATTTTCTGATCCCTTCTATATTATCGATTGAGCGGTTTAGAGAGGGCATAATTTGCAGGTCAAAATCTTCACTAATAACTTTGATTTCCATTGCAAAAACCTCTAATATCGGCGGAATTTTATCGCCGACCAGCTTTCTAACATGCTTCTGAATCCAGTCTGCATTGCCAACATCAGGCGTGTTTGCCGATAAAATAATAGATTTCACATCTGTCCTGATATTATTAAATTCCTCTTCAACCTGAGTAAGCAGTATCCGTTTCTTTTTACGGATATTGTCCCGGAAAGCAAACTCTTCGGTCTGAATCTTGTTTCTAAAATCATTGATCTCAGCATTAATTTCGCTCAGTGCCTGCTGATAGCCCAGGTCTTTTTCCTCTGCTCGATCAATAGCCGCTGATAGTGTATTGTTAATCGTTGCGGCAACTTCAGTTAGTGCATTTTCAGAGAAAGCAACAATAAGCTCTTCAAAGCATGTCGTCGAAAATTGTTGTATGTCTTGCAGTAATTGATTATGTGTTTGCAAGAAATTTGCTGCCAATTCATGTGCTGATACTTCTGTATCACTATGTGCCAGGGTTTGCTTTGCGGAATAGAGAAAGACTCTCTCAGATAATGCTTTTTGAGGCCACTGTAAAAATTGACCTAGCACATTGATAACGTGCTGTTGAACGTCAATAGCATCTGCAGGCTCTAAAGTATCGGCAAAATTAATAATAAAGAAAAACTTTCCCAGATCTTTTTTAGGAACCAGTTTTTTTATAAAAGCAATTTCGGTATCCTTTAATGCACTGTCTGCCCGTAGCATAAAAATAACAACATCGACCTTGCCCAGCAAATCAAATATAATTTCTTCGCTTAAAGAGGCAGGATCATTCACGCCAGGCGTGTCGTAAATGACGAATTGATCCATCGGCGCGGGAATCACTGTATTAATAACTAAAGAATGATCCGTATCGGTCGCTAATTGCTTAATATTCTCTTTATCCAAAGGCAATGGGCTGACATCAGAATCTTGCTCATCTACATATACTCTACTGTCACCTTCATCATGCTGAATCTTCATGATCTGGTTAGTCGTTGGCCTGTAAGTAGCAGGCAGTAAGTCCTGTTGTAAAATGGCATTGATAAAGCTTGATTTACCCGTTGAGAACTCACCGATAACAGCAATTTCAAAAACAGGAGAATCAATGCGTTTTTTTAGCATAGCCAGATTATCCTGTCCCTCGCTAAAATCAAGTTCACCAATTTCCTGTATTACACTTTCTAAAGCAGTAATTTTTTCTGTTATGATTTGTAGTGACATGACAAAACCAACTAATTTAGAGTATTAAAAAGGGGATAAATAAACGTCAAGAATACGACATTGCCCTTCCCTTCGACTACGCTCAGGGAACGTTTGAGGGTTCCCCGTCCCCTGAGCGTAGTCGAAGGGAAGGGGCAATGAAGTCATTAACTCTGAGCGCAAAGAAAACTCTATTTATGGATTTACCACACCTTCCTGTTTTTGTAGTTTTTTATCAAAACTCAGTAATTTTAATTTATTTCTTATACTGGTTTGTAAGATTATCGCATCGGAAAAATCAATATTTGAAGAGCAATATAAGGGAACAGCAGCTGTAAAAATTATTTCGTTTTCAAGCCGAAAAGATTGATTGTTTAACAGACCCTCTAAAACCAGGGCTATTTCTTTTCTTGAAAACCCATAAGCCCGACTCAGCACCCAGACAGTCTCTACCTGTACAACTTGACTAACATAAACTGTTTGACATTCATTGACGATTTGTCGTGCTTTTTTACATTGCTCTGGATGTTCTGCATCATCGACAAAAATGCGTACTAAAATATTGGTATCTAAGCTAATCATCACAAGCCGATTTAATGATTGCCGCTTCCATTTGCACTAGTGAAGCTGATTTTTTTGCTTTAAGCAGGCCAAATACAGCACTTATTTCTTCTTCAACGGGAGTAATGGTAATCACATTTCCAATATAGCTAAACCTTACTTTTTGCCCCTCAGTAAGTGCCAAAGATTTACGTATTTGCGCTGGGATCGTAACTTGCCCTTTTGAGGTAATACTTGAGGTTTGCATGACTTACCCTTTTATATGATGTAATACATTTAGGATTATATCCATTTAGTTATTAATCGACAAGAGGTAGCTTTCCAGTTCTGAACATTCACTTTCCCTTTCTGTACCCTATGTTTCACGCCATGCATCCACTTGTTCATTACTGAGTATATTATTTTTAATTTAGTCTGAACTATGGATATAAAGCCATGGTTTGCAATCCTTGCTGCTCATTAAAAGAAAACATCAAGTTCATATTATGTACTGCCTGCCCTGCCGCCCCTTTTACTAAGTTATCAATCACCGATAATATCACTACTGTATTGCCACCCTGAGGTACGACGACTGAAATATGACAGTTATTACTGCCTCTCACATTGCGTGTATCAGGATGTACGCCAGCAGGTAAAACATCAACAAAGTGTTCGTCTGCATAGCGTTGTTCATAGAGGGTTTGTAATTGAGCGGCTGCATCACCTCTTAATTGTGCATATAAAGTCGCATGTATACCCCGAATCATAGGCACTAAATGTGGCACAAAGGTCAGGCCAACCTGCGTCCCTGCAGCCAAAGACAAACCCTGAGTTATTTCGGGCAAATGTCGATGGCCTGAAGATGCATAGGCTTTAAAGCTCTCGCCTGTCTCGCTCATTAAAGTGGCAACACTGGCTTTGCGCCCCGCGCCACTGACTCCTGACTTTACATCAGCTATCAAGTGACTGCTCTCTATCAAGCCTTGTTCAATTAATGGTAAAAAACCTAGTTGCACAGCCGTAGGATAACAACCGGGACAGGCCAAAAGATTTGCATCGATAATTTGCGCACGATTGACTTCCGGCAAACCATAAACAGCCTCGGCAATTAAATCAGGACAAGCGTGTTCCATGCCATACCATTTAGACCATTCAGCCGCATCTTTAATCCTGAAATCAGCGGATAGGTCGATTACTTTTACGTTACGCGCCAGAAGTTGCTCAGCCATTAGCATTGCCGTGCCATTAGGTGTTGCAAAAAACACCACATCACAGCTTGCCAAGGATTCCACATCTGGCTTGGTAAAACAAACATCTATACTGCCACGTAAATTCGGATACAAAGCTTCTACCCGCATTCCATCATCAGAACGGGAGGTGACTACTGCCACCTCTACCTGATCATGTAATGTTAAAATCCGTAATAGTTCTACCCCTGTATACCCAGTTCCTCCAACAATACCCGCGCGAATCATAAACCAACCTTTTTCTTATCTAATCAATGTGAGTTATTCTAACCTAGAATACACTGTTGCTCACGGCTTATGCACTTTATGGCTGGAATTAAAAGTGCATTTTTCTATTTAGCTACTATACTTGCATGACCACTTTTACGTTTAGCATCTTGCACGTACAATCTAATTCAAGTACTACCCTTCTGGTACAGCAACTCGTATATTCGTTTATCGTCATTTCTGCCTGTTTTTAGTAGAAACCCAGATAGATTCCGGATAAAAACTTCGGGGATGATGGATATTGCTGTTACTGTAGTAGCTCAAGCATAAATAATTAAACCTTTTACAGCTCAGTCAAAAACAAGGAGAACAACTTATGAACAAACTGTTTGCAATTTTTGGCAATACCCTGATTATTGCCCTGCTGTGTATCCCTTTCGGAACGGTGCAGGCAGAGGACAAAACCTTTACTGAAGCTGAACTTGACCAGATGATGGCTCCGATAGCCCTGTATCCAGACTCGTTACTCTCCCAGATACTGATGGCCTCGACCTATCCTGCCAATATCAGTGAAGCTGTTCAATGGTCAAAAGACAACCCCAAGCAAGAAGGTGATGCTGCAGTTAAAGCTGTTCAGGATAAATCATGGGACCCCAGTGTTATGTCTCTGGTTGCATTTCCACAAGTACTGGAAATGATGGGCAAACAACCAGACTGGATACAAAATGTAGGGGATGCATTTCTGGCCGATTCCGAAGGCGTTATGGATACAGTGCAGAAATTACGTAAAAAAGCCAAAGATGAAGGAAATCTTAAAACCAGTGAACAGCAAAAGGTGGTGGTCGAAGAACAAGCCTCTGAGACTGTTATTATCATAGAGCCGGCCGATCCCAAGGTTGTCTATGTGCCTGTCTACAACCCTACAGTTGTCTATGGATCCTGGTGGTGGCCGCATTACCGCCCCTGGTACTACTACCCTCCTTATGGTCGTTATGGCTACTACGGATACGGCTTTGGAGGAGCAGTCATGAGAGGTATCGGCTTTGGTGTCGGAATTGGTATTACTCATGCGCTCTGGGGTGGCTGTCGCTGGGGACATGGGCGTGGCAGTGTGAATATTAATGTTAACAAATTCAATAACATTAACGTCAATCACAATAAGATAAATTCCAACAACAGAAACTCTAACTGGAAGCACAATTCAAATAACCGGGGTGGCACTCCTTATCGAGATAACAAAAGTCGCCAGAAGTATAGCAATAAACGTGGTGGTGAAGATAAGCGTCAAAATTATCGCGGTCGTGATAGCCAACGCAACAAAGCACGTTCGACTCTAGACAAACGTGCTGTCAGCCCAACAACTGGTCGAAAGCAACTGCAAGGCTCAGGGGGTGACAGAGCTCGGTCATCGGTTAATAAAGCTAATCGCCAAGTCTCTCAAGGAAGACTAAACAACAGTCATGCAAGAAATACCCGGCAGCATAGTAACTATTCCAACCGCTCGACACGCTCACAGAGCAATGCTTTTAAAGGTGCCGGAAATGCGAATAGATCTCGCCAGAATATTAATCGAGGTACCTCGAGTAACCGTTCAATGAGGAATCACAGTAGTAGTCGACATTCGGGAGGTGTTCAACGCAGTGGTGGTGGACACCGTGGTGGCGGTGGACGTAGACGATAACAGGAGAAAACAATGAACCCTACAAAAAACACTCAAATAACTATGCCTAGTCAATTCAGTTCAGTCAGTCACGGCTTATCCGTTTTTTTAACTATTGTCACACTGCTAGGAACTCTATCCTGCTCAAGCACTGTGCAGCCCACCTCAGAATTAGATATTGACCCGGTTCTTCTGCAGACAACATTCAATTCGCCCGAAGAAGCCGCCAATACATTTGCAGAGGCCGTTAAAAACAATGATCAAGAACTCTTCAACAAATTGTTAGGTGCTGATTTCCGCGAGATATTGCCGCTTGATAATGTTTTCCCCGAAGACCTTGATAACTTTAATAATGCCTGGAAAAAACATCATGCTCTGTTACCACAGGGCGATAAAAAAATGCTGCTTGCTATTGGAGAAAAGGGGTGGACAATGCCTATTCCCATTGTATCCGGTGAGTCAGGCTGGCATTTTGATATAGCGGAAGGCCTGGAGCGTATGCGTATACGACGCATAGGAAGAAATGAGCTGGCAACCATGCAAGCAGTGCTTGCCTATTATGATGCGCAGATGGAATATTCTGAGCAAGATCGTAATGGCGACGGCATACTAGAGTATGCACAGAAATTTATCAGTACGCCCGGAACTCATGATGGTTTATATTGGGATGCTGAAGAAGATATTCTTAGCCCATTAGGCAAGATGTTTGCCGACAAAGCACCTGGCGGAGGTTATCACGGTTACTTTTACCGCATACTGAATGCACAAGGTGCGCATGCTAAAGGAGGTGCATACAGCTACATGCTCAGTAATAATATGCGTTCCGGATTTGCATTAATTGCCTGGCCTGAAGAGTACGGTGAAAGCGGGGTCATGAGCTTTTTAGTCAACCATGACGGTATAGTCTATCAACAGAACCTCGGTCAGGATAGTACCAACATTGCCAAAAAAATGTCAACTTATGATCCAGATGCTAACTGGCTAGCAGTACAAGAAGTGAATGCTCCTAAAACAGGAACTGAGAAATAGGCCATAGTTTGTAGCTTACACCCCAACCCTGCTCATTAATCAAGTAAGGGAGCTGGAAATAAATAATCATCCAATATAGTCCGTAGGGTGCTTGCGTAATACAGGAAAACAAAACCAGTTCCTTAGGAACGTGCACGAAATAACTTAAGCAACTTGCTTGCCTTTTTATCCGTCTTCTTTGTTGTAGAAATACTTACGTAGCTGGCTATGCGCCTATTTCTACGCCTCGAATACAAATAAAAATACTGCGCTAGTTGCTCAACTTATTCCGTGCGCGTTCCTTAGCATTATTGGGGGGCATGCATGGGCGGCTCACCCTTACAAACGGACAAGCTACCCTACAGAGCATATTTAAGGTAACACGCAATATGGGTAGGTTATTTATTGCGAGTTGCCTAAGTTCTACACAATAGCACTCGAATATCAAATATTCGGGGCTTTAACGCCTTTACGTCAGATGATTATCAGATAAATCATGATTGAAAATACCGAATATATAAATACCTGCATATCACCGACAACATCATCAATAACATACACGGCATATAAAATAGTGAGCAAATAAATTATTTCAGTCATGTTCAATCCCTATTAGATACTTTGAAAACCGGCTTGGAAAAGTTTTTGGCGATGGCAAACAGTGTACTCTGACACTAGTTGCATAGTAGCATAAGTAGGCACCTGGAGAGATAAATTTCCCTACCTTTACCAAAATACAGCAATATCAACAGGCTAACATGCAGGCTAAAGACCTGCGCCCCAGTTGGTAATATATAAGTGTGTTATACATGTTCCTGTCATTAAAATCAGGAGGCGAGTGTAACTAGGAACGTGCACGACACACTTAAGCAACTTGCTTGCCTTTTTATCCGTCTTCTTTGTTGTAGAAATACTTACGTAGCTGGCTATGCGCCGTGTCTACGCCTCGAATACGAATAAAAATTCTGCGCCAGTTGCTCAACTTATTCCGTGCGCGTTCCTGCTGACCATTTATATAAACAACGTAGTACCAGACTCACCCGCCTCACCAAGAAATGCAGCCACACCACCCACTTCGACTCCCTCAATAAGCTCTTCTTGTTTAATTCCCATGACATCCATGGACATCTGACAGGCTATAAGCTGCGCTCCTCCTTCAACCAGATTTTTTAGCAAATTACTGGGGGTTTCCACGCCTTTATCGTGCATTACCTTACGGATCATTTTTGCGCCTAAACCATGCATATCCATTTTTGAGATTGAATTAAGGTGCTCTGGGCCGTTGGGAAGCATGCTACTGAACATACGGTCCATCAACGGCTTATTAACCGAAGGCGCATCTTCATTGCGTATCACATCCAGCCCCCAGAAGGTAAAGAACAAACTCACTGGCTTGCCCATGGCAAGGGCCCCATTAGCAATAATCATGCTGGCCATCACCTTATCCAGGTCGTCTGAAAATACAACCAGGGTAAGCTTATCTTTAGTCGCGGCTTCTGTGCTAACTATTGGAGCCACCTCTACCTTGCGCAGCAGAACAATAACCAGACCTTTTTCAGCCTTAACAGACACTAAGTCATTCCCGGTTTTCTTGACCCACGCCCGAATATCACGACCAAAAGCCGGATCGGAGGCCGTGACCTCCAGTAACTCTCCTGCATTAAGCGCAGTCATCGCATTATAGGTTTTCATGATTGGCCCGGGACACTGCAGTCCAACCGCATTTAACGTATGTATTTCACCATTAATACCGGAAGCAATTAGTGCGCTGCTACCATTACGCTCAGCTTCAACCACATCAGGGTCGCGCAGCTTGAGATCATCATAATGAAAAATATCAGGATTAGCCTGCTTGTCTACGGCCCAGGAATAGGTCTTGTAGCCTCCTGAAAGGTTGCGTACCTGAGTATAGCCTCTTTGTTTAAGTATTCGATATGCAAGATAACCCCGTATGCCGACCTGGCAGAACACCACGACAGGTTTTTCCGGATCTAGTTCCTCTAATTGGTCACGCAAGTGGTTAATATCAATATTGCGCGCTGAGGGTATACTACCGAATTCAAATTCTGCTGCAGTACGCACATCGATTAATTGTAGTTTGCTGGCATTAGCCTCTTTAGTTTCCAGGCTGTCACGCAATTCTCTCCAGTTGATGACTTCAACAGATTGACTCAGAATATTGCTCGCAACATAACCGCTCATATTGACAGGGTCTTTAGCCGAACTAAAAGGTGGCGCATAGGCCAGTTCCAAATCCGTCATATCATCAATATTTAAACCAGCATAGATAGCCGTAGCGATAACATCGATTCGCTTATCGACACCATCAGCACCTACCGCCTGCGCACCAAGAATCTGACCCTCCGCAGTAAACAACAACTTGATACTGACCTGTTTCGCGCCAGGAAAGTAACTGGCATGAGAACCACTGTGGGTAATACAGCTGAGGAACGGGATACCTGCGGCATGTAATTGTTTTTCATTCAGACCTGTAGATGCAGCCGCTAGGTCAAATGCCTTCAGAATAGCCGTGCCTAAAGTTCCTTTATACTCCTTGTTATTAGCGAAAATCATATTATCCGCCGCCATTCTTCCCTGGCGATTTGCAGGTCCCGCCAGAGGAATAAGAGCCGGTTTACCACAGATAGTTTGTGTTACCTCGATAGCATCACCAACAGCATAAATATCAGGATCTGAAGTCTGCAGATGACTATTTACCTTGATACCACCTGTAGCCCCAAGCTCAAGGCCTGCCGCTCTAGCTAGCGTAGTTTCCGGATGCACACCAATAGCCAGAATAATAATATCTGCTTGTAGACGACGACCACTGCCCAGGTAAACCAGCGTATAGTCAGTTTTATCCTCAAAACGCTCCACCTTGTCCGATAGATAGAGTTCAATATTTTTATCGTGCATATGGGAATGCACAATAGCCGCCATTTCATAATCCAGAGGCGCAAGAATCTGATCAGCCCCTTCCACCAAAGTAGTAGAAATTCCTTTATCATGCAGGTTCTCAGCTACCTCAATACCGATAAAGCCACCACCAATCACTACCGCACGACGGGTTGAATGCTGATTTAAATGCGCCATAATGCGATCAAGATCTGGAATGTTGCGCAGCCCAAATATTCTTGCTGAATCAATGCCTGGTAATCTTGGGCGTAGTGGCTCGGCACCAGGAGAAAGTAATAACTTGTCGTATGCCTGGTCAAATTCATCACCGCTAGCAAGGTCTCGCAAACGTACAAGCTTGTTTTTTCGATCAATGGCAATAGCTTCTGTACGACTACGTACATCCACACGATAACGATCCTTGAATGTTGCCTCGGAAGTGACTAATAACTGTTCGCGTTCCGCGATAGTTCCTGAGATATGGTAGGGTAACCCACAATTGGCAAAGCTGATGTACTGTCCACGCTCAACCAGAATAATCTCAGCCATTTCATCGTTACGTCTGATACGTGCCGCCGCTGTTGCTCCACCAGCCACACCCCCTATAATTATGATTTTCATTAATTTTCCACGCTTGTAGTTTCCGTTTTAGACGACGGAAAAAGTTAAATAAGACAATTATAATATAAAGATATGCTGTATTTTGCAATATATATCTATCCTTATCATAGCAAAATAGTTCTTGATTACGAACAACTCACAGCCACATTAAAAAAACTTAAAAATATCAGCATGTTAAGGGCCTCGCCATGCCCGAAGTCCTTTATCGGGAATCCGTGCTTAAGCTGCGATATTCCTGCTATAAGCATAGGATGACGAAGTGTAGCTGAAAGTTATGGGTAATCAGGTAAATGTTTAAAAGACAAAAAAGTAAATCAACACAGAGTTTTACTTTACAATACACGCTATTATATAGCCCACAATTTCATATATGCAGCCAATCCCATTCAATCAATTTGCTCTCACCGGCAACGAAATCAAATATATCGAACAGGCTATTCATTCCGATCAAATTGCTGGCGATGGTGCCTTTAGCAAGCGCTGTCAGAGCCTACTGGAAAATCAACTGACTGCCAACAAAGTACTACTGACATCCTCCGGCACTGCCGCACTTGAAATGGCCGCCATTCTGGCAGATATAAAACCCGGTGATGAAGTGATCATGCCGAGCTATACCTTTGTGACCACGGCCAATGCATTTGTATCAAGAGGGGCTACCTGTGTGTTTATCGATATTCGACCTGACACACAGAATATTAATGAACAGCTGATAGAAGCAGCCATCAGTGAAAAAACAGTGGCCATCGTTCCGGTTCATTATGCAGGTATTAGTTGTGATATGAACGCCATCATGGGCATTGCAAAAAAACATGGGCTGCTTGTCATTGAAGATGCGGCGCATGGTTTATTCGCCAATTATAATAATCAGGCATTAGGGACAATAGCTGATATAGGCTGTTTTAGCTTCCATGAAACGAAGAACTATAGCTGCGGTGAAGGCGGAGCAATTGTGCTTAATAATAAGAAATTTATTGAGCGCGCCGAGATTATTCGTGAAAAAGGCACTGATCGCAGTAAATTTTTTCGAGGTGAAGTGGATAAATATTCCTGGCAAGACCTAGGCTCCAGTTTTCTTATGAGCGAACTTCAGGCTGCCTTTTTATTTGCCAACCTGGAGCAAGCAGAAACCATTAAACTTAAGCGCTGCGCTATCTGGTCCACTTACTTTGAGGCATTAAGGCCTCTGGAGAAAAAAGGCCTTATTTCATTGCCGGTTATCCCAGAGTCTTGCGAGCAAAATGGGCATATTTTTTATTTAAAAACCCAGTCACTAGAAACCAGAAACCAGCTACTAAGCTACTTAAAGAAAAACAATATCCACGCTGTTTTTCATTACCTACCTTTACATGATACTGAAATGGGGCGGCTACACGGAAAATTTATAGGTGCTGATCAGCATACCCTGGAAACTAGCCAGCGCATTATTCGTTTACCTCTGTATTTTGGCCTACAAAGCAATGAAGTAGACTATATCACTCAAACCCTACAAAGCTTTTATGCTTAACACCCAGTCTGCAACACCCCCTCGCTTAAACACACTGCAATCCTATCCTCTATTTTCAGCCATAAGACAGTTTTGTATATTGGCCCTATTGTTTATTGCCCTGGCTTTTATCGGCTACCTATCGACACTCTCCCTGATTAAAATTGACCTGGATGTCAATGTAGAGAGTGAGATGCAAATCCTCTGGGCTAATGAACTAGATGCCTTTTCCGGAGAGCAGTCCACGACGACCCCGGTAAAACAAGGACGACATAGCTACTGGCTGTGGATAAATAACTTCAATGAATCAACCCGCTTAAGAATTGATCCGGTTAAACAACCCGCCATTATCAAAGTATATAAGACTAAGCTCTATGCATTACGATATTTTCCGGTCGAGCTGAATCTAATCACTGATGCCATCGAATCCAATGAAATTAAAATACTGCATCCAGCAGACTCTTCCCAGCCCTATATTGAGCTACAATCTCTAGGCGGTGATCCGCAAATTGATCTCAGGATTTTTCAGCGCACAAACCCCTTTATTTATCTCGTTTTATTCGCACTGATAACGCTTTATTATTTTCGCAAAAAAACGCCCACCCGGGCCTTATTACTGATTTTTACCTGCATTTTACTCAGTTATTTACTCAGCTTTAATGCAACCAGCATTACCATCAACGCACTAACGAAAAACCCAGAGAAAATCAAGTTATTCTGGCGTGAAGCAAACCAGAAAATGTCGACCACCCGAGCGCAACAGATCACTGTTTTACCGGGTGAAAATCATTACGATTTTACGACAGCAAATCTCAGTAATATTGATGTTTTATATTTAGAAGCAAGTAATAACCAGGTGTGGCAGGGTTTAGACCACTTAACCTTACGCGCGCCCGGCTTTAAAGCCACACAGTACCATCAGCCCGAAATAGTACTCGACAAACAAGGTGATGTGATGACACTGGCAGTACCTATTGCCGTATTTTTAGGGGTGTTTAGCTTATTTTTTCTAGGTATTTTATATTACCTGAAAAGAACCCTTTTTTTACGTAGCTCACTCCTCCCTAAGCTAATCAAGAGCTGTTTTTTATACGCCTCGCTACTTGTTTTCAGCCTTGCCTGGCAGTCTGACTTTAATATCCACCCCGATGAAAGTTCCCATATAGAATCAACCAAGTATTACAGTCAATACTGGCTACCTCCTAGCGTAGGCGACCCGCGTGCACTCGATGCATACCAGCACCCCTGGGCAAGTTCACGCCTGGATGACCTGGGTATCAGTTATTTTTTTGCAGGTAAATTCAGCCTGCTGGTAAACCAGCTGTTTGCAGACCAAACATTTATCTACAGAGCATTCAATGCTCTGCTATTTTTGCTCTTGTTTCTAATGGTCAGCAGCAGTAATCGCTTACTGTTTTTTCTCACACCACTACTCTGCACACCACAAATATGGTACTTATACGCCTATGCAAATCGTGGCGGATTTGTGCTTTTTGTCAGCCTATTATTAGCCTGGCAACTGGTCAACAAGAAAAGCTCCTTACAGCGGTTCCTGCAGGCAAAAACAGTGTTATCACACTGGCACTATGCTTTATTCCCTGGTGCCTTACTGGGTATTCTCAGTATTGAACAAACCAACTATTTGCTGTTTATACTGTTTGTGTTTTCGCTACTGTTATGGGAACTATTATTCTTGGTAAAACAGAAAAAGGTTTTTATCTATAAATGTCTGTTTTTTCTATTGATCGCTGTCTCTCTCTTTTGCGCACGTCATGGACTAGATAACGCAATAAATGGCAGTCATAAATTAGAGCAAAGAATAGCCTATGCGGAGCAACATGCAGCACCTGATTTCAAGCCGTCTATTGCCGAAACTGAGCATTCTTATCCCGGCCTACGTTTAAAAGCAAAAGGTATTACACTACCAGAAATTTTCCAGCCCGAATGGTCCTGGCATAAAATGACCTTTAAGAGCTTTACCGGCTTTTACGGCTATTATGCGGAATACTCACCAAAATGGTATTATACGTATATATTACTGATTTATGGCATCGTACTACTATTGATACTGCAACATGCCCTATTTAAAGCCAGCTGGCAGTATAAAATTTTTACGGCACTCTGCATCACTGCCATTGCCGGTGGTCTGCTTATGAGTATACTTTTCTCGTGGCTTTATGATTTTCAGCCTCAGGGACGTTACATCTTTCCGATTATCCCCATTATTCTGGTGTATTTCTGGAAAATGTTCCCCCTATGGAACCGTCAGGAACAAGCCGTTATATTAACCAGTGCCATGAGCTTAATTTTACTTTCTTTCTATTCCTTTAGAGAAGTCGCCCTACACTATCTTTTTAGCTAACCTCACCATGATAATATGATCGGTTATTTTTACATCTTCGCAACGATTGCATTTACTGTTTATGGCCAATTAATCCTTAAGTGGCGAATCTCTCAATATGATGCACTGCCTTTGCAATTTAATGAAAAACTGATTTTTCTAGCGAAGTTATTTCTTGACCCTTTTTTAGTATCAGGTCTAGCCGCTGCCTTTATCGCATCGCTCTTCTGGATACTGGCAATGACTAAATTTGACATCAGCTACGCTTACCCTTTTATGAGTCTGGCATTTGTACTCGTCTTCCTGTTCTCCGTGTTTGTCTTTGAAGAAGCGATCAATGCTTATAAAGTGATTGGACTGGCATTTATTGTATTAGGGATTATTATTACCAGCCGGGCTTGATAGATTTATCGTAGAACTGGTTAGCAACCCGCTGGAGCAGATGTTCTCAGGCAGAATTTGCTCCACAGCAACCGCGCTAGGTGAATTGACAAACCCCATCGATATATTTATAGTCATACTAAATACATATCGATGAGGTTGCTTATGAGATCAGTAACAGTTTCCCCAAAATTTCAGGTTGTTATCCCAAAAGATGTAAGAGAGTCTATGGGCATCATTTCGGGACAAAAAGTACAAATGTTGACCTATTGCAACCGTATAGAGCTCATTCCCATTAAACCAATGAGTGAAATGCGAGGTTTCTTAAAGGGGATTGGTACGGACGTGGAACGAGAAAAAGACCGTCTATGAATGTAGTAGTCTCATCAGCATGATTGCCTTAAGGATATGCAAAATTATTCATCCAGAATAAATGGAATAAATAGCCTCCCAGCCTCTCATGCTCTACTACTCTGTTAAAGGGAAAGGCGTAGGATGTGCTGAGGAACGAAGCGCATCTTTCAGTTATTGATGCGCTTCGTTCCTCAGCACATCGTTAATCCTCTTATAAGTAACCGTTCAGCCCCCTTTGTAAAATGGAGGGTTGAGGAAACTTTTCTAATAAAACTTCCCCTAACCCCTCCTTGTT
>JAUXBW010000168.1 GCA_030619185.1 Methyloprofundus sp. | reverse complement strand
GTAAAAGCCATCAGATGGTGAATGCATCATTAATGTCTGCATCCGGTATTTATGCAACTTATACAGCTGCCGGAAATGATGGCGGATTAACTTCGTCAGGGGTAGATCAGGTTGTTTCGATATATAAAGCCAACCTGGAAAATGTACAAAAGTTAAAAAAACAGGCAACAAAGTAGCGACCGTAGTTCGGGCTTTAGCCTGCTTATAAGGCGTAGTCAATTTTTGTTAAAAACGTGCCGGGCTTGGCGGACTGAATTCCGCTTTACAACTAAAGTGATTTCTCCCAAAGAATATATCTATTTAGGGGGCTTTTTTGTCCCTTTTCGGCGTTGTATCAACAGTGACATAGCACAGCTATACGCCTGCTGTCTTGCCTTGAAGGTGAACAAAAATCCTGTGCAATTTGGGTCATTCTTTTCTTACACTTGCCTAAATACCCCCAGAATATCGAAGTTTCTTAATAAAATTTATGAGTAAAAACAAATACCAATTCACCCTTGATATCGCTGAAAAAAATGATTCACATATGGGCCTGGCTACTCGAATCAAGCCAAATCAGCGAGTTTTGGAGCTTGGGTGCTCTAGTGGTTATTTATCCAAATTCTTAAAAGAGGACTTAGGCTGTGCTGTTGTCGGCGTGGATATTGATAGCGATGCTTTAAAGCAAGCAGCTCCTTATTGCGTACAGACGATTGTTGCTGATCTGGACAGCAATGACTGGCTGACAAATATTAAAGGACAGCAGTTTGATGTAGTGTTGTGTGCGGATGTCCTGGAGCATTTAAAAAATCCTGCAGCGATGCTGGCAAGTTTGAAGCCTTTTTTACATGCGCAAAGTTGTCTTTTGGCATCAGTGCCCAATGTGGCACATGCATCCATACGTCTGGAATTGTTACAGGGACATTTTGACTACGAATCACTGGGCTTACTGGATGATACGCATTTACATTTTTATACCCGTGATGGCTTGATTGCAATGCTAATGCAGGCGGGCTATGTCAGTAGTGATATTAGTTACAGCGTTCATGATTTAGCGGATGAAGCAATTGATCAGCATTTGGCTAATGCCGGCTTGAAGCCCACCAAAACTACTCTGGACATGTTGCATGCTCCAGATGCCGTTGCCTTTCAATTTATTATTGAAGCTCACCCGGCTCCTGCTGAGCTTGTACAGCATTTACCCCAGCCTTTAACTCCTAAGCCTTTGGTTAGTTCGGGGACGAGCTATCGTGAAAAGCAAGAGCAGATCGAGAGCCTGGAGCAGCAGCGAGATGCGGAACAAGAACAGAATAAGCACCACCAAAAGCATATAGATGAACTCGAAGGGCAAATGATGACTCTGGCGCGTCAGCATAAAGAGCATACTAAAAATATTGAGCAACAATATAAGGAACATATTAGCAATTTAGATGAACAAAAAATCGATGTAGAACAACAGCATAAAGAGCATACTAAAAATATAGAGCAACAATATAAAGACCATATTAGCAATATAGAGCAACAGCATAAAAGCCATGCTAAAAATTTAGAGCAACAAATAGAGACAGAAAGAGTTCATAATAAAAATCATCAGATAAATATCGATCAATATAAGCAAAAGGCAGAGGCACTAGAAAAATTGCTAGTTGCTGCTGAGGAGCATAGTCAGAATCACCTGATAAATATTGCTCAATATGAAGGCAAGGTAGAGGCATTAGAGAAAGTGCTGGATGCGGAGCGAGTTCATAGTAAAAATCACTTGATCAATATCAGCCAATATAAGGAAAAGGTAGGGGTATTAGAGAGCTGGCTAAAGACAGAAGGTGAACATAATAAAAATCATCGGGTTTTGATTCGAGAACGTGAAGAACAAATTGCTACCCTGGGACACTTGGTAGATGATGAGCGTGAGCAGAATAAAAATCAAATGGAAGCCATTCAGGGTTTGCATGAGACCACTGATGTTGTTGACAATGCTTTATTTGATTTAACTGAAAAATTACAACAGACAAGAGCAATAAATGCTGATCTAGCAAACCAGAAAGCACAATTACAGGGTAGCGTAGCGCATTTAACGCATGAGACCCAGCGCTTAGAACAAGTTTTACAGCGAGTGCATAAGAAAGTTAGTTATAAGGTGGTTCGCGGTGTAAAAAACACCCCTAAAAATATAAAAGCATTGATGCGTAGGGCAGCTAAGCCTGAACAGCAAGTCCCCGTCAGGAATTTTCATGATTATGCTGCCTGGCTGGCTGATTTTGGTGATATTAGCCAAGCCCAGCTGGAATCAATAAAAGCCGACATAGCTAACTGGGAAACACACCCTAAAATTTCGGTATTAATGCCGGTCTATAACCCAGACAAAGCCTGCCTGGTCAATGCTATAGAATCTGTATTAACTCAGTGCTATGCCAACTTTGAATTATGTATTGCCGATGATGCCTCCACTGCCAGTTATGTAGGCAAGGTATTGCAATCTTATATGGAAAAAGACTCGCGGGTGAAGGTCATTTTTCGTGAGCAAAATGGACATATTTCAGCTGCATCTAATAGTGCCTTGTCATTAGTCGATGCTGATTACGTCGCATTAATGGATCATGATGATCTATTAACGCCCGATGCTCTTTACTGGGTGGCAAAAACCATACAGCAGAACCCGGATGTGCAGCTGATTTATTCTGATGAAGACAAAATGGATTTGCAGGGGAATCGTTATGCTCCGTACTTTAAACCGGACTGGAACCCTGAATTATTGCTCTCGCATAACTTTATTTGCCACCTAGGGGTATATAAAACTGAACAGGTAAAAGCCTTAGGTGGCTTTGATTCTGCATTTGATGGTGCGCAGGATTATGATCTGGCGTTGCGATATGTCGCTGAATTAAAGGCTGAGCAGATTGTACATATACCACGCGTGCTATATCACTGGCGTGCTGTTGCCGGTAGTACTGCGAATGGCGTACATGAAAAACCTTATGCTGAGGAAAAGATAGCCAAGGCGGTTGCAAGTGCTTTAGAGCACCAACACCGTGCTGCTGAAGTAACCGCTCACCAGCAGTTACCTGGTTGTCTGCGCGTACGTTATTTATTACCTGAGGTATTACCGTTAGTCAGTATTGTTATTCCTACGCGCAATGGATTTGATTTGTTACGTCGCTGTGTGGAGAGTATTTTTGCCAGAACGACTTATACAAACTATGAGTTAATTATTATAGATAATGGCAGTGATGAGCTAGTGGCACTAAGGTACTTACAGCAACTTCAGAAAGACTCTCGGGTCACTATTATTCGTGATGACAGCCCATTTAATTATGCGGCTTTGAACAATAAAGCAGTGGCCGCAGCCAAAGGTGAACTTATTGCTTTATTAAATAATGACCTGGAAGTGATCAACGCAGACTGGCTGGATGAAATGGTTAGTCATGTGGTGCATCCTGAAGTAGGCGCAGTCGGTGCTAAACTATATTACCCTGATAATACCATTCAACATGCGGGTGTTATTGTCGGCTTAGGTGGGGTGGCGGGGCATTCACACAAACATTCGCCTAGAGATAATCCTGGATATTGTGGGCGCTTATTCCTGACACAGAATTTATCTGCCGTCACAGCGGCTTGTCTGCTGGTTAGAAAGGAAGTGTTTGATGCGGTAGGCGGCTTTGATGAACAGAATTTATCTGTTGCTTTTAATGATGTAGATTTATGTTTACGTATACAGGAGCAGGGTTTTTATAATGTCTGGACTCCTTATGCGGAGATGTATCATTACGAATCCGCTAGCCGAGGGTATGAAGATACCCCTGAAAAACAGGCACGATTTAATAAAGAAGTTGCCTACATGAAGCAGCGTTGGGGCGAGGGTTTATTGATAGATCCTGCATACAACCCTAATTTAACGCTGGATCGGGAAGACTTTTCTTTTGCCTGGCCACCTCGTGTATAAAATAACCATACTGATTATTTTATACACCCTCTGTTTCAAGGCAAGTAGTTAGCAAGTGTTTAATATTTCCCCATTAAAAGATTCTAACTTTAAATTTAGTCCAAGTGATTATACTGTAGGGTGCGGTTGCAGCCCGCTAATACCTTAATCATAGATTAAAAATGCGGGCTGAAGCCACGCCCTTAACTTATACCATTCTAACAATATAACCTGGAATTAAATGTGGAACTAACAATTTTAATGCCTTGTCTAAATGAAGCCGAAACACTGGCTATCTGTATAGAAAAGGCACACACTTTTATTAAGCAAAACAATATTGTTGGCGAGGTTGTCATTGCTGATAATGGTAGCACTGATGGTTCCATAGAAATTGCCGAGTCCTTAGGTGCCAGAGTCGTTCATGTACCTACCCGGGGTTATGGTGCCGCTTTACAGAAAGGCATAGAGGAAGCAAAAGGTGAGTATGTCATTATGGGTGACTCTGATGACAGTTATGATTTTAGCAACTTGATGTCTTATGTAGAGCAATTACGTGCGGGGTATGATCTGGTGATGGGCAACCGTTTTAAAGGCGGGATTGCTGATGGTGCAATGCCTTTTTTGCATAAATACTTAGGCAACCCGGTACTGAGTTTTCTGGGCCGCTTGTTTTTTAAAATTCCAGTAGGTGATTTTCATTGTGGTTTGCGTGGCTTTCGTCGCGACTCTGCATTGTCACTGGGTTTAACCACCCCAGGAATGGAATATGCCAGCGAGTTAGTCGTCAGAATGGCGTTGGCGGGTGGCTCAATTAAAGAAGTCCCTACTACTTTAGCTAAAGACGGTCGTAGTCGGCCGCCACATTTAAATACCTGGCAAGATGGCTGGCGACACTTACGCTTTTTGTTAATGTTCAGCCCGCGCTGGCTATTTTTTTATCCCTCCCTGTTTATCCTGGTTGTTGGGGTATTGTTGACGGTTTTATTAGCACCAGGTGCCGTCAGTATCACACCCAATATTACTCTGGATTTGCACAGCATGATTGTCGGTTGCTTTTGTGTGCTAGTGGGTTTGCAAGGTGTTTCCTTTGCCATAGTGGCAAGGCGTTATGCTGCCTTACGTGGTTTTTTACCATTTACTAGTCAGGTGCGTTATCTGGTTGATGTCGTCACTCTGGAGCGGGTACTTATTATCGCGGCAGTATTTTTTCTGGGTGGCCTCGGCGACGGGCTGGCTGAAGACGATGCGGAGTTTGGCAAGCGAGTCCTCGGCATAGCCGGCCGGTTCGACGCGG
>JAUXBW010000158.1 GCA_030619185.1 Methyloprofundus sp. | reverse complement strand
GAGATGCGATCGAATCATGAACGCGATTGATCTAATTTCCGAAAGCCAACAGAAAACGATCGAGGCCGCGATTGCTGACGCGGAATCACGGACATCAGCTGAAATCGTCTGGACCACGGAATCATTGCCAGAAAACGTAACTGAAAGCTATGTTAATCTGGTGCCTACCGCTCAGGGAGGAACCCATGTCAATGGTTTGCGCGCTGGTTTAACCGAAGCCATGCGTGAATTTTGCGAAATACGCAATTTATTACCCCGTGGCGTTAAAATCACGCCAGAAGATGTCTGGGAACTTTGCCACTATATATTGTCGGTAAAACTGGAAGACCCTCAATTTTCCGGACAAACAAAAGAACGCTTAAGCTCTCGTGAATGCGTTGCTTTTGTTTCTGGCGTTGCCAAAGATGGTTTTAGCCTATGGCTAAACCAACACCCTGCTGCGGGTGAGAAAATCGCCGAAGTCATCATATTAAGCGCCCAAAAGCGCTTAAAATCCAGTAAAAAAGCCATTCGTAAAAAAATATCTGCAGGCCCGCAATTACCTGGGAAACTGGCTGATTGCGCCTCTCAGGATATAACTCGCAGTGAATTATTTCTGGTCGAGGGGGACTCAGCTGGAGGCTCCGCAAAACAGGCAAGAGAGCGCGACTTTCAGGCGATTATGCCGTTACGCGGTAAAATTTTAAATACCTGGGAAGTGGACTCTGCTCAGGTAATGGCTTCCAACGAAGTCCATGATATAGCAGTAGCTTTAGGTATAGAGCCAGGCTCAGAAGATTTACGCGGCCTGCGTTACGGAAAAATTTGTATACTCGCCGATGCCGATTCTGACGGTTTACATATTGCTACCCTGATTTGCGCCTTATTCTTTAAACACTTCCCCAGCCTGGTGAAAGCTGGGCATGTCTTTGTCGCCATGCCACCTTTGTATCGTATTGATGTCGGTAAGCAAATTTTCTATGCACTCGACGAACATGAACGCCTGGGTGTTATAGATCGTATCAAGGCTGAAAAGCTCAAAGGCAAGATTAATGTCCAGCGATTTAAAGGCTTAGGCGAGATGAATCCAGCCCAGTTACGGGTGACAACCATGAACCCTGATACTCGCCGTCTGGTACAATTAACCATTGAGGAGGGTGATGACACCAATGAACAAATGGATTTATTATTAGCCAAAAAACGTGCTCAGGATAGAAAATTCTGGCTGGAGTCCAAGGGTAATTTAGCGGAAGTGTAAGCCTAAAAATAAAGAATATAAATATCAAGTACCCAAGCAAAATTACTTTAACATTTTACTTGTCTTTTTTTCCTTCTTCCGCGTTGTATAAATAGTTGCGTAGCTTGCTATGCGCTGTGTATACGCCTTGAAAATGAAAAAAAATCCTGCGTAAAATTCGTTAAATTAATTATGCTTGGATACTTACAATCTCGTAGGAGTAAAAAAGCTTTAGCTTTTTTCGAGTGACAGCAATAGCTAAAGCTATTGCACTCCTCTTTGCAAACAAATAAAGACACGTCAGACTATGATTAATATTGGCCAGTTTAATACCTTAAGCATAAAAAAAGATACAGGCATGCAACTGTATCTTGATGGTAATAGTCACGGAGAAATCCTTTTAACCGATAAACAAGTGCCTAAACAGGCAAAAGTCGGCGAGTCTCTGGATGTTTTTATTTACACAGGATCTGATGGCGAATTGTTGGCTACGCAGAAAAAGCCCTATGTAAAAATGGAGGGTGTTGCCTGGTTGAAAGTTATCTCAATTGGAGCAGCCGGGGCATTTTTAGACTGGGGGATTGCGAAAGATTTGCTGGTTCCCTATTCTGAACAAGACTATGAGCTGGAAGAAAACCACTATTGCCTGGTAAAAGTCTACCTTGATCAGCAAAACCGTATTGCAGCCTCTACTTACTTGAATCACTATATCTCTGATGAAGCGCACTATTTGCACGAAGGTGATGAAGTTTCACTCATTATTGCAGGCAAAACAGGCCTAGGCTTTAAAGCCGTTGTGAATGATAATTTCTGGGGAGTTTTATACCACAATGAAGTTTTTCAACCGCTAAGAGAAGGACAAAAACTTAAAGGTTATATTAAAAAAATACGTGAAGATAACAAAATTGATTTAAGCCTGAATAAAACCGGCCATACTCATGTTTTATCCGTCTCTGAACAAATTATCCAACGCCTGAAAGACAATAATGGTTTTTTAGAACTGTCTGATAAAAGTTCACCTGAAGCCATCAATGCCGCATTTGGAGTCAGCAAAAAGGTTTTTAAACATGCCATTGGTACACTCTATAAAGAGCGTAAAATTACTCTGACAAAAACCAGTATTTCATTGATTAAACAAATGTAGCCTGTATGAAGTTTACACAATACAGGAATAATCGCACCTTCAATTTCCCGTATTCCGCAAGCTCCTTACGGGCTACGTGGATCTACAGGGTTTGCTTTAATGTATAAAGAAATTCTAAGGCCTCACGTGGGCTTAATTCATCCGGCGATAACTTTTCAATTAATTCCACTGCAGGATGGGGCTCACTAACAGCAAATAAATCCAATTGCTTACTGCCTATTTCAACCAGCTGTTCTTGATAGGCATTATCCTCTAAATGACGTAATTTCAACTTGGCTTGCTCAATTACTGAGCCTGGCATCCCTGCCAATGATGCAACCTGTAAACCATAACTCTGGCTCGCAGCCCCCTCTTTGACCGCATGCAAAAAGACAATATTATCGCCATGCTCCATCGCATCTAAATGTACATTATGAATAGTTGCTTGCTCTTCGGGCAAACTGGTGAGTTCAAAATAATGCGTCGCAAATAAGGTAAAAGCATGTATCTCCTTTGCCAAATAGTCTGCACAGGCCCAGGCAAGTGACAGGCCATCAAAAGTGCTCGTACCCCTGCCTATTTCATCCATTAGAATTAAGCTATTCTCTGTGGCATTATGCAAGATATTCGCTGTTTCAGACATCTCCACCATAAAAGTAGACCGGCCGCTGGTTAAGTCATCCGAGGCACCGATCCGGGTGAAAATTTTATCGATCGGCCCACACTGTACTGTTGTTGCTGGCGCAAAACAGCCTATATGCGCAATTAATACAATCAAAGCAGCCTGACGCATATAGGTTGATTTTCCACCCATATTGGGCCCGGTAATAATCAGCATTTGTCGCGTATCACTAAAATCCAGGTCATTGGCAACAAAGGGAATATCGGATACCTGCTCAATAACTAAATGTCGACCCCCAACTATATTAATACCGCGTTGCACTTGCAAAACAGGCCTGGCTAAATTTAAACTAATACTTCGTTCGGAAAAATTAGCCAGTACATCCAGCTCGGCTAAGGCTAAAGCACTTACCTGAATTGGTATTAATATCGTCGCTATAGCATCGAGTAATTCATCATAAAGCTTTTTCTCGAAAGCTAAAGATTGCTCCCTGGCACTGAGTACGGTATCTTCAAAATCTTTCAGTTCGCTGGTAAAAAAACGCTCGGCATTTTTAAGCGTCTGCTTACGTATATATGTTTCAGGCACAACATCCGATTGAGAGCGTGGTATCTCAATATAGTAGCCATGCACTCGATTATATTTAATTCTTAATGTTGTTATTCCGGTATTTTCTTTTTCACGGGATTCCATATCCATTAAGAATTGATTAGCATTTTGACTGAGGTCGCGTAAATTATCTAATTCCTGATTATATCCCGCTGCAATCACACCACCATCACGAATCAACACAGGTGGATTATCAATGATAGCTCGTTGTAATAAAACTAAAAATTCGGGCTGCTCTCCGATCTTAATTGCCAGTTCATTAATCTGACTACACTCTGTCTGCGCTACTTGTGCTTGCAACGCAGGTAAGACAGTAAAAGTATCACGTAATACCAACAAATCACGCGGGCGAGCTGATTTTAAAGCAACACGCGCACTAACTCTCTCTATATCTCCCACAGAACGCATGCTTTCACGTACCGCTTCATATAAATTATTTTTTAATAAAGCATCTACACAATCATAACGATTGTTTAATAAGGTCTGAGCACGTAAGGGACGGTTTAGCCAGCGCCGCAGACAACGACTGCCCATTGCAGTTACCGTCTTATCGAGAACTCCAAAAAGAGTAAAACGTAGTTGCCCAGAAGGGTGAAAATCCAACTCTAAATTTCGCCGACTAGAAGCATCCAATAAAATACTATCATCGCTACTTTCTACTCGAATCCCTTGTATATGCGGCAAAGCACTTTGCTGGGTATCTTTCACATATTGTAATAAGCCACCTGCTGCTGAAATAGCTGCTGTTAAATGCTCACAACCAAAGCCTTTAAGATCATGTGTGTTAAATTGTTTCAGAATTAATTTTCTGGCACTGATTTCCTCAAAATGCCAGGGCGGGCGGCGCGTTAAACCTTTGCGTTCCTTCAGTGCTGCCGGCAGGCTCCAGTCTTCATTAAATAAAAGTTCAGCAGGATTGAGTCGCTCAATTTCACTCAATAACTCATCAGTCGAATTAACTTGCTGTAATACAAATCGCCCACTAGTGACATCCAGACAAGCAATGCCATAAATCTTTGCAAAATAAATTGCGACTAATAAATTATCCTGACGCTCTTCTAATAATGCATCTTCTGTAACCGTGCCTGGCGTGACAATTCGTACAACCTGACGCTCAACTGGTCCTTTTGAGGTTGCCGGATTACCAATTTGTTCACAAATTGCAACCGACTCACCAATTTTCATCAATTTAGCAATATAGCCCTCAGCCGCATGATACGGTAAGCCACACATAGGAATAGGTTCGCCAGCCGAATGGCCTCTTGCTGTTAGGGTAATACTTAAAAGCTCAGCAGCTTTTTTCGCATCATCAAAGAATAGCTCATAAAAATCTCCCATACGGTAAAACACCAGAATATCTTGATAATCCGCCTTAATGCGTAAATATTGTTGCATCATTGGGGTGTGAACTACCGGTTGATCTGTTGTATCCGTCATGAGCTATTTTAGAAATTTGTAATAGAGTATCAAAACTACTTGGGCAGAAAAATTCAGGGGAGTAGACCTTAGCCTACCTGTCTTGCCATACTAGTGCAGCACCGTGTTGTGTTGTTTTGATGGATAGGGTATTTCTTAAGCCACTGATTTAAATTATAAATTGCAGCTATCTATTAATCCGTCCACAATAGTTGCTGTGCTAGCCATAGAGAAAAAGAAAGCAGCCAATTCTAGGCGTTTAAATAAGACAGCCAAATATTTTTCATTTTCTGGGCATATGATCTTCGTGATCAAAATTCCTTTCTTATCTGCAATTATACGGCCTCGCCCAGGCGAGGATTCCTCTGTGTTCTCTGTGCCCTCTGTGGTTAAAGCCTTTTTGGTCTATCAGTTTGCTTTATTGTACAACAATCCTTAAGGCAAAAAAAAACCCAGTCTATTGCTAGACTGGGTTTTTAGATTAAGAGCTTGGCAATT
>JAUXBW010000183.1 GCA_030619185.1 Methyloprofundus sp. | reverse complement strand
TGAAGGTGTGTGAATTTACATAACCGTTAGTGGTTCCAGTATTTAAGTCGGCACAGGCTGAAGCCTCACCTCCACTCTGGGTATTCTCTTACGCCCCACGATCATTGCACCTCCACAACACTTACAACTGTGTGCGGGCGTGGTTTCAGTGTGCGCAATATCTTCGTCGGGTCAAACTTTAACAGGGTGTGAATCAGCTCGATTACCCCCTTGCTGAGTATAATCAAAGTCAGAATCGGACTCGGGAAAACTGACTGTCCGGGATCGTAGAGGGGCTTATGGAAACGTGATGTATTTTTAATACGACTGTGAAGCCAAAATTCTGCGTCACACTTTCGGGTATTATTAAATCCTCACTCCTTAAGCTCAGTTTTAGGCTAGAATACAACTCATTCACCGGGTAAAATTTTCGCCCCTTCGCTAGGTGCTATCAATATAAAGCATTTAAATTCATGTGCTTACGTTGCCTGCTTGTTCTGCTGTAGACATTGTATATAAACTCGCGTTATTTTAGTCGTTACAAATTGAGTAGTATAGATAGCATCCTTTGCCAAATAGCGTTAGAATGTCAAATATCAGAAAGAAGTGCTTGAACTTGTGGGCATAGTTCCTTGTTATCAGGTGTTATTCTGTTATCGCCATATATTTTTATTATTTAAGGAGTTTTACAATGGCAACGGGTAAAGTAAAGTGGTTTAACAATACCAAAGGCTTCGGCTTTATTGAGCAGTCTGACGGCGGCGATGATGTTTTTGTACATCACTCAGTGATTCAGGGTGATGGATTCAAAACTCTGGAACCTAATCAAACGGTTACCTATGACGTAGAAACTGGGGACAAAGGCTTGTCAGCGGTTAATGTTAGCGTACAGTAATCAACAGCTATTCCTAAAAAGGCTCCTTTACGGAGCCTTTTTTTTGTGCGCAACAAAAGCAAGACACGTTTCCTCTAGCAAGGGCATGTTAATAAACTTTCCGACTGTCGCCGCCATAAGCTCTATCCCCTGCTCACTTAAGGCTGCAAAATCAATAGGCTGGATATTTTTGGCTCCCGCCCAGTTTAATAATGCACTACAGGCATCAGGGCTATCAAACAACCCATGCATATACGTCCCCAGAACCTGCTGATCTTGTGACAAGCTCCCTTCGTGCGCTCCGTTTTCCAGTTTAATCACCGGGTTTAATAATGCCTGGCCTACCGAAATCCCGGCATGGATTTCATAACCTTTAACCAGTGCACCAGACATGATTAGCTGTCCCGTAAGCTGGTCTAACTGTTTGTCCTTAGTTAAAGTTGTCTGCATTTCTAATAAGCCCAAGCCTTGGCTGGCTCCTGGTTTTCCTTCAACCCCCATTGGGTCATTTATCAGGGAGCCCAGCATTTGATAGCCACCACATAAGCCAATAAGCTTACCGCCATAGCGGAGGTGACGCAAAATCACAGACTCCCAGCCATTTTCTCTAAGCCAGGCCAAGTCATCCCGAACTGACTTACTACCCGGTAAAATAATCAAATCTGCTTTACTGGCTAATTCTGGATTACGACAAAACTGAATATCCAGATTTACATTCAAACGCAATACGTCAAAATCAGTATGATTACTCATTCGTGGTAAACGAGGCACAACGATATTGAATACGCCTGCCTGTGGTTCAGGCTGTTCTATAGCCACACTATCTTCAGATTCCAGATAAAGATCATGCAAATAAGGCAGCACACCAAATACCGGCTTCCCGGTTCTCTGCTCCAACCAGTCTAGCCCCGGTTGTAAAATATCCATATCACCACGAAAGCGATTGATGACAAAGCCTAATATACGTTCTTGCTCTTCCAGGCTTAACAATTCCAGAGTACCCACCAAATGCGCAAACACGCCGCCTCTATCAATATCAGACACTAAAATTACCGGACAGTCCACCGCCTCGGCAAAGCCCATATTGGCCACATCTCCCTGCCTTAAATTTATTTCTGCCGGGCTACCAGCACCCTCCACAATAATGCGTTGATACTGTCCCTGTAGTCGCCGAAAAGAATCCAGCACCGCCGGCATCACTTCTTTTTTATAGCGATGGTAGGCTTTTGCACCTAAGTTCTTGCGTACCTTGCCCTGTATAATAAGCTGTGCGGTTTTATCTGAGTTTGGCTTCAATAAAACCGGATTCATATCGGTATGGGGGCTGATCCCACAGGCTTTTGCCTGTACCGCCTGCGCCCTGCCAATTTCGCCACCTTCAGCAGTTACTGCGCTGTTTAATGCCATGTTCTGCGGCTTAAAAGGGGCTACTAAATCTCCCTGTTGCTTATAATAGCGACATAGCCCAGTTACCAATGTGCTTTTTCCTGCATCAGATGTCGTGCCTTGTACCATTAATGTTATTGCTTGCATTTATATTCCTTTAATGGCATTGTTGCAGCCTTTTTACTCTTAATTGCGTGGCTAATGACTGTAGCACTTGCCCTGTTTGTCGCTTTATTGCTGGATGCTGTGTTTGGTGAGCCCAAAAAATCTCACCCATTGCCTATGTTTGGCGCATGGGCTAGCACGATAGAAGAACGACTTATTTTACCTAGCCAGCAGCCGAAGAGATACCAAAAAATAGCCGGTCTCTACGCCCTATTACTGAGTGTGATACCCATCACCGGTGTCATCTTTAGTATGACGCGCCTGCCCCTAGTAAATGAGCTATTAAGTCCCGTCATACTCTATCTGTGTATTGCACCTAAAAGCTTGTTGCAACATACATTAGCAATTTATCAGCCTTTACAAAATGGGAATTTAATCCAGGCAAGACGTGCTGTCTCTATGATCGTTAGCCGTGAAACACAACAAATGGATGCTCAGGAAATCCGCAAAGCAACGATAGAAAGCACGCTGGAAAATGGGGCTGATGCGATTTTTGCACCTATTTTCTGGTTTGTTGTCGCAGGTCCCACGGGTGCAGTAATTTACCGCTTAAGTAACACTCTGGATGCTATGTGGGGCTATAAGAATCAGCGTTATTACTACTTTGGTTTTGCAGTTGCTCGATTAGACGATATTCTGAACTGGATACCTGCACGGCTAACCGCCCTCAGCTATATGTTGCTGGGTGACATGCATCAAGCCTGGACCTGTTATCGCCAGCAAAGCCCACATTGCGAAAGCCCCAATGCAGGTGTCGTTATGAGTGCCGGGGCAGGTAGTTTAAATGTTCAGCTAGGCGGCCCTGCAATTTACCATGGGCAACTCAAGAATAAACCAGCACTGGGCACAGGTCGCAAGGCCATCAATCAAGATATCAAGCGAGCGAATCAGTTAATTGTATGCACAACCTTGCTCTGGTTTAGTCTTATTACCCTTGGAGAAACACTTGCTTAAACATGGCGGGCACTTACTGGAAGCAGCACAGCAGTATCAAATCCCCCTATCTGAATGGTTAGACCTATCCACAGGAATTAATCCCAATGGCTACCCTATTCCTGCTATTCCAGGGTCAGTATGGCAGCGATTACCAGAAGATCAAGATGGACTCATCCCTGCCGCACAAGAATATTATCAATGTCAATCCATTCTTGCTGTTGCGGGGTCTCAGGCCGCCATTCAAAGCCTGCCTTTATTACGCCCGACTGGAACAACAGGCATCGTGACACCGTCTTATTCCGAACACGCCTATGCCTGGGAAAAAGCGGGACATAAGATATTATCTATGGCTGCCGATGAGGTTGGTCTACATATTGATCAATTAGACACCTTAATTCTGGTTAACCCTAACAACCCGACGGCCTGCACATTTAGTCAGGCACAATGCCTTAGCTGGCTAGAGAACTTAAATCAAAGACAAGGCTGGTTGATTATTGATGAAGCTTTTATTGATTGCACGCCTGATTTAAGCTTAAGCAGGCTTTTGCCTTTAAAGGGCTTAATTATTTTACGTTCCGTTGGAAAGTTTTTTGGATTGGCGGGGCTACGAGCGGGATTTGTTTTAGCCGAACCCGGCATATTAAACACGTTGAATGAATTACTTGGCCCCTGGGCACTGAGTAATCCAAGTCGTTTTGTCTGCACTCGTGCCTTGCAAGATACTACGTGGCATAAACAGACACGCCAGCACACACAGCAACAAAGCCAGCGCCTAAAGACACTACTGACAAAATATCTGCTTAGTCCTAGTGGTTCAACTCAGCTTTTTCAGTGGGTGCAAACGGAACATGCTAGCGTTCTTCATGAAAGGCTCGCTAAGCAGGCGGTTTTTACCCGCCTATTTAACCAGCCTGCCAGTCTTCGTTTTGGTTTACCTGCTAATGAATCCGGGTGGCAACACTTAGAGTCGGCATTGCAATATATACTTCAGGTCGTAACCGTTCAGTCTCCCTCCTTGGCAAGGAGGGGTTAGGGGAGGTTTTATTAGATAATCCCCCCCTCAATGGAAAGCAGGAACGCGCACGGAATAAGTTGAGCAACTGGCGCAGTATTTTTATTCATCTTCAAGGTGCGACTACTTTATCGACCACAACACAATTGGCGGTCTTGTATAATATATTTATCCAGGCGCTGGAGGCCTAAAGCTGATGACCTGCATGGGAGCCTGACAGTGAGGACATTTAATAACGGGTCTTGGTTTAGGTGTCAGTAACTGAATAACAACATGCAAGACAAGCTGCACAAGTTTCAGTAATGTCTTTGCATTGCTGTGCAGAAAACCATAATCTCTGACACGATGAAACCCTTTGGGCAGAACATGCTGCAAAACCAGCCATAAAAAATCTTC
>JAUXBW010000028.1 GCA_030619185.1 Methyloprofundus sp. | reverse complement strand
TTTCAATATACGGGTCAATAATTTTTCTGGCGAATTGAAAGTCTTCAGCAGATAACTCTCCATCTGGCTGTAAAACTGCAATTCCGACTATTGCATTTAAGTTGACTATTAACATGCTTACTCTCCTTATGCCCCACTTTTGTGATCGCAAAGTTATCCATTGATCGGTCCAAAATAGGTGCTGCTCTAGTTGTTAAACGGATAAATTACCTGCCAGTCTTTCTGCATATCAACGACAGTCCAGCCATTCTGCTTAGCAGCATCAAGGGCTTTATCCAGCTTGCCTATATGAGATTTTCTATCATAGGCATATTCTCGTTGTGCATCGGTATGATGTACCAGCATCATAAAACGCTTGCCATCACCTGCCGCTGTCCATTGCAGCATTTGTAAATCACCATCGGAATTACCAAAGGCAGCTATCGGGCGACGGCCTATATATTGATTAATACCGACAGGCTTACCTGCTTTATCATTAACAAAATCAATTTCAGCCAGCCTTATTAATACCGGTTTACCCTCACGTATTTCCAGTCTAGTTTTAATCGTGCTTCCGACCACTTGCTCTGGCGGTATACCATAGACTTCCTCTACCCACGGACGCATAAACTCAATGCCACCACCGGAAACAATAAAAGTCTTGAATTGATTAGCTCGCAGATAAGTCAGTAATTCCAGCATAGGCTGAAAGACTAGCTCATTGTAGGGTCTGTGAAATCTTGGGTGTTTAGCTGTGGCAAGCCAGTCCTTAACTATTGCAGAAAACTCGTCTGTAGTCATGCCGGCATGAGTTGCCATGATTAGCTGTAACAAGCCTTTTTCACCTGATGCCGCTAGTACCTGCATGTCATCTTCCAGTACGGCTTTAAAAGGCTGAGTGGTTTGCCATTCCGGGTGATGTGGTGCTAATTGCTTCACCCGATCAATGGCAAATAGTAGCTGAAAATAGACTGGTCTTTCTGACCATAAAGTCCCGTCATTATCGAAGGTCGCAATACGTTCGTCAGGCTGTACATAATCTGGGCTGGATTTATCAGTCACAGCCTGGACAAATTCGATAATACTCGCCTTAGCAGCCCCTTCATTCCATGAGGGCAAAGGGGCTTGTTTAATACCCCCTGTACACGAACAACCGGTTAAAGTCATTAGTAATAGAATTACAAATGCTGTAAAAACTTTCCTTTGCTTATTCATTTTAATCGCCTGTTTATTAATTTAGATATCCGTGGGGCACGCCAAAGTCGTGAATTTTTTAAGCAATTAAAAACAATTGCTTATGATATTTTTGTTGTATTATTATTTTAAGGGGTGCTGTACTAACCCTTGGTACAAGGATCGTGCTCGTTGTACACTGGCCTCAAAAGCATACTCTTGAGCCTTTTCTACATAGGCTGGCCTGGATGCTTTCAATTCAGCTTCATGTTCGATCCAATAGTCCATTTTTACTGTTAAGCTTTCAAGGTCACCAGCAGAAAACAAAAAGTCGTCATTTAAGGCAAACTGCGCCGAAGCACTATGCTCGGCATCCGAGATTAAAGCAGGCAAACCACAGCCTATCGCCTCTAATACAGCCATACCCTCTAATTCAATCTCGGAAGCATGGACAAATAAATCAGCGGTATTGAACAGCGAAATTAACTTTTCCTGACTGACATATTCAAAAAAGGCCGGATTGGGCAAGGTATTGCCAAGGTCAATCAACTCAGCCCGCAATGCTCCCTGCCCTGTGACGACTAGTTGAATTTTATGTTTAAACTTAGACTGTTTTATTGCTTGCATAACGAGGTCATGGCGCTTTTCTTTCGCCAGTCGCCCAACCATCAAGATCACAAATTTATCTGCAAATTCTGGCTCTTTAACGCATTGTTTGGGTTTAAACTGCTCGGGTAGGCCATTGGATATGACTTCAACTGGAACCTGAATAGAAAATTTCTCCAGCATTGTCCTGCCAAAAATACTGGGCGACATAACCAGATCTGCTTTATTGTAAAAAGTACGAATAAAAAAACGATACAGAAAGGCATTGAGCCATTCATAATCCAGGCCTATATTCCACATCAGATTTTCAGGTTGCACATGAAAGCCAAAAACCACAGGCTTATCCATTTCACGCGCGATTTTTAAGGCTTGGTAACCTAAAAAGAAAGGAAATTGTATATGCACTAGATCCGCCTCTTTAATGGCTGCTGCCAATATTTTCTTTTTAGGCCAGGCAAATAAAAAATCCATTTCCTGCATTTGCTTTTTAGCAAAGGGGAAATAAAAGGCCGGGAAAACGATTTTCTTCTCTTCAGTTTTACCCGTGCTAATAACCGTTAAATCATCTGTTTTTTTGAAGTGATCAATAAAACGTCTTGTAGAAACGACCCCTCCTGATTTTTCTCCATCAACATTATCAGCAACAAAAACAATTTTCAACCGTCTCTCTCCAGATATAAATAAGGGCAAATATAGCTACAATGACAAGGTTACTTCCAAACAAGAACAATGCATTTACTAGGTATGGCATGAAGATATTAAAAAAATCACTCTATTTTCTTCGTAAGCTTTATTACTGTTCACAACAAACATTGAGCTCAATCATTGCTAATGCAGCAGTCCCAAAGTAAACAATAAAATAATATGGCTGTTAATAATTTAATATCAATTAGTTATGTTGTTTCTTTATATCACAAATTTAAGGGGTGCTGTACTAGTCTACTTACTTCTTACACTTCCTCCATTAGCCACGGAAAACTATGCTATAGAGTTACCCGCCTAACACTGAATGCGGGCAGAACGATTAAAGTACAAATTAATGTAAAGGAAATCCCGACAGCCAGTAACAAACCCATGCTGGCAATACCCTGATGATTGGTAAATGCCAGGCTGGTAAAACTTAGTAGCGTGGTTAAGGAACTGAAAAACACCCCCCTAGCAGTACTTGTTTGTAATAAATGCTCATTTTCTCCCAGGCCTGCGTGAAGACGATGCATAATATGTATACCACTATCGACCCCCATCCCCATTAGCAAGGGCAGAGCAATAATATTGGCAAAATTAAAAGGATTATTCAACAGCACATTAGTCGCTGCAGTAAGCAATCCGGCAAGTAATAGCGGCCAGATAACTAGCAAAGTATTACGAAAACTTTTGAGAATAATCAGCAAGACCAGAAAAATAACAATAATTGCAGTCGCAAATGACTGAACAAAGACTTCGGTAATGACCTCACCAGCTGCCAAGTCAGAAACGGGGAGTCCAGTCACCGTATTGTCTACACTCTGCACTTCAGATGCAAAAGCTTGCAGATTTTCAGCTATATTAAGATCATATTTAGGGCCAATGATAATTTTATAAGTACCTGATGATGGGCTCAGCCAATTCCTGCTAATATAGTCAGGAATATCAGCCAAAGTAAAGGGGTATGCCTGTAAACCTGTATTTAATTGCTGCATGGTATAGGGAAATAACCCCAGAACACTATTATCTAGTTGTTGATATTTAGCTGTAGATACTTCAGCAGCGTCGGCAAAAACAATAAATTCAGTAATATGGTGATGCAACTGCTGCAATAACTCTGGCGGAGCCTTGCCTGTGGAGTTTACTAACGCATTATTGATTTTTGTTTGTAACTCTAGCAATGCCTGTCGCGAATCAGCTGTTTCTAACGGTCGGTCAAAACCACTTAATTCCATCCCCATGACCAGGCTTAAGTCCTCAATAATTTCCAGCTTTTCATCTTGATTTTTCGCGACAAAACTATTTAATGTAATGGTTTTATTAACAGTCTCTAGCGCTTGCATTTTTGTGGCTAACTTTTCTGCATTTGCTAGCGAGTCACTTAAGGCAATCAGCACAAAAGGAGAGCGAGTCTTCGACTGCAACAAGTCTTTAAAAGCAACCACCGATTCACTATTTGGATCCCTAAGGTTTACCGGGTTTGAGTCGAGATATATATACTGAAGTGAAAATGAAGCCGCAATAGCCAGAAGTACAGAGGTGTAGCGTATACCTCGCGCATAACGAAATGGAAAAGTACTTAGCCAGTCAGGAAGCCTGGTTACTTGCTGATGAGTCAGCTTCTTTATCGAAAATACTTTTAGTAAAGCGGGTAGTAAGGTTAATGAAACAATCAAGCCAATAAACATCCCCCCACCGGAAATCAGACCCAGCTCCGAAACCCCTGCATAATCTGTAGGAATAAAGGCAAAAAAGCCAATTGAAGTCGTAAGAGCACATAAAAATAGCGAAAAACCAAGAATAATAACACTCTTTCTTATCGCATCCTCACTAGACATGTTGTGTTCCCAACATTCGCGGAAAGCCAGGCAAATATGAATAGCAAAATCGACACCCAGACCAATATAGAGTATGGCAAATGCAACAGATAATACATTCAGGTGCCCCACCGCCACTGTTGCGAAACCCGCTGTTAGAATAAGCCCCATAATCAATACGAGTAAGGTGCATAACACCAGTTTCGTGGAACGTAAGCCAAAGAATAGAACAACGATAACTAAAGCTAGCGCAAACATACCAGAATAAACGGTATCTTCAGCAAGAACACGCATCTCATCCTCTTCTAGCGCTTTTTTACCGGTAATTCTTATGCTAACTTGTGGATCCTGTGCTTGAATTTCCCTTACCACTTCTCGCGCGAAGTTCAACGATTTTTCAACCGGCTTCATGCTATTAAAGTCCGCTACCGGCCTTGCACTGACAATGCTGCGTAATGTATTTCTATCGTTCGGCTGATTAACGGAAAGTAATTTCTGCCAGGAGAGCGAATAATTTTCATTTAACTGCACGGCAACAAGTGACTGATCTATTCCTTCCAGTAAAGGAGTCAGATCCATAGGCAAATCATCGTTTGTATTGTCTAATGCCGTGCCCAATATTTCCAGCAAGCCCTGAAGGTGATAATTCCTGGATAAATAACCAATAAACGGCTGCGCATCTATCAGCTTGCTGGATAAGTCTTCGAGTTTATCTTCTTGTAGATAGAGCAGACCTTGCTGCTTTAAAAAATCATTATCATCAGGAATATAAACATATTCAAAGAGCTGTTGATTGGCTCCAATCTTTTCTGCCAAAGTATTAGCGGCAATACTCGTCTGTTCAGCTGTGGGTGCTTCAACAACAAAAATAATGGTCGCTGCATCTTGAGGAAAGGCATTTTCCCAGCGAATACGATTCTTCTGAAAGGGCAAGTCTTGCGACAACAATGTTGAAGTATCTGTATTTACGCCCAGGTAATTAATGGTGTAATACAGACTCGCACCACATAAAACAACAAAAAATAAGATAAGCAGCCACGCATAACGAAGAACTCGACTACTCCACCAGTAAAAAAATTTATCCATTAATAATGCAGATTGATTGCTCATAATAAGGTTTACGACGTTTGCTTTTACTACCGATCAGGAAATTTATATAGGTATTATACGTCTAAAATTAATTTGTAAAACACAATCTGTCTGGATAAGAAACGCGCAAGGGATAAGTTAGCCGATTTTTTCAGGGGTTGTATGCAGATTTTTCAACACTGTGTAGCCAAAGCGGCACCTAGAATTAAGGAGCTTATAACCTAAAAACATCAGTTGAGCAGGGATTTTTGTGGAAAATCAGGGCGAGAAAGACAAATAAGTACACGAAGAGAATGACCGCCCTCCCTTGTCGAGAGTAGTTCTGCCGTATTTCGCGTCCAGATTTATTCACAAAACCATGAAACGGCAGTCCTCACCCTATAGGTGAGCAGGCATATTGAGTTCAATTTTCTAAATTCAACTGCAGGGACGATAATTATATAATACCCAAAAGTATCGCGCAGGATTTTGGCTGCACAGACGTGCGAGGAAAACAAGCGCATAGCAACAAGCTACACAACTGTTTTATTAGTGCGCCTGTGGAGTCAAAAGACAGTCAGACTGGGGTATTTTATGTAATCACCGCTTGTACGTGTGTGCGGCAAAACTAACAGTAACCCTATTAGGATAAACTGGCTAAAGCAGCTTTTGCTTTAGCTTTTTGTCTCACCTTAATTTTGAATGCAGTATTACCTGGATCTATCTTTGCACCGATTGCTTTATTAAGATAGGTTAAAGCCAACTTGTCTTTCCCCTGCTCCAACAGAAACTCCGCATAGAAATAATTACTACTCACACCATCAGGATTAACTTCCAGAGCTTGCAACAGATAGTTTTCTGCTTCTTTATCATCACCAAAAGCAATGGGCCACCCCGGAACTTTATAATACAACACACCCATAGTGACTAAAGCAGAGCCTTCACGCGCTTCAGGATTGATATCTATCGCTTTGGCTAATAACTCTTTTGCCTGCTTAACCAAACCCAGTGCTACAAAACTGGAAGCATCTTCAGCCATGGTTAATAAAATAGCTGACTTCAATATAAGAGGCTCGGCCTGGCTAGGAAAAGCGATAACAACATCAGTAATATCTTCTGCCAATTGCATAAACATATTCTTACGCTCAGCTATAGGCTTAGTATTAGTAACACTGGTATCAACCCAGCTTGCTTCAATTTTAGAAACACTCTCCTGCATGGCATCGGCGAAAGTGCTTTGAGCAAAAAGTAGCAAAAAAACAACAAAAAATATTTTTTTCATGTGCAAAGTATAGTCGCCAGTCCCCGACAATTCAAGTTTTATCCTTCAAATAACAGAAATAGCTCTGCCAAAAAAAACACAATCAACTGATTTTAAAGTATTTTTAATATATACCTCACTATTACGAATGTTTTGTTGTGTTAATTACATCACATTTTGTTGCGCTTGTTGTATAATTACAACGACCCACATTACAACACGCTCTTGATTACCAAACAGGATACCCACCAAAGCCACCATGCCACAAAAAAAATCAAGCTGGAATCATTGGAACCTTCTCACCAAAAATGGCCGCCATGTGTGGGCATTCAAAGCTGAGTCGAAAAACATTGATGATCATTTAAACAATGCAGATAGTTTTTCTGAACAGGAACTTCTTGCCTTCAGCAAAGATTTCGCTTTCGATCGCCAGCTTAACCCCACTTCGGCTGATAAGGTATATAGGCAGCAGGCACTACAGAATAATAGCTCCGACTATACCGGGAATAAACCACTCGCAAAGACACCAGAAGAGCAAAACCTAATCGACTGCCTCATTAAAGGCATGCATTATTTTAGCCAACTACAGAGCGAAGAAGGCCATTGGCCCGGGGACTACGGTGGCCCTCTATTTTTGTTGCCGGGCTTATTAATAGCTTCTTATATTTCAGACACCCCTTTTCCAAGACCTCATCAGGAAATGATGAAAGTTTATTTATTCAACCACCAGCACACCGATGGTGGCTGGGGTATGCATATAGAAGGTGAGCCGACCATGTTTGGTACGGTGATGAACTATGTCTCCCTGCGCCTGCTGGGTATTAACAAAGAAGACAGAAAACTACAAAAAGCAAGCGCCTGGATTAAGGAAAATGGCGGTGCCGCAAGCATTCCTTCCTGGGGGAAGTTTTACCTGTCGCTACTTAATTTATATAACTGGAATGGCTTTAATAGCTTATTTCCGGAAATGTGGCTATTCCCCAAATGGCTACCGGTACACCCATCAAGATACTGGTGTCATAGCCGCATGGTGTATTTACCCATGGCTTATTGCCAGGCACACCAGATTCAAGTACCTGAAAATGATTTGATTCTTTCTTTAAGAAAGGAAATCTACAATGAAGACTTTGATACCATAGACTGGGCAAAGCAAAGAGACCGGGTATGTGAAAAAGACTGTTATACAAAGCAATCACCGGTACTGAAATGGATGAACTTATTTACTAATGGCTATGAAAAAATTAGGCCGCAATGGCTAAGAAACAAGGCAGCAGACTACCTCTTAAAATATCTGAATGCAGAAGATGCACAGACTGAGTACCTTGATATAGGTCCTGTCAGTAAAGCCATCAATTCCATCTGTATCTGGCATGCTTATGGAAAAGAGTCAGCACAGTTTAAAAAACATGTTGCCCGCTGGTATGATTATCTGTGGGTTGCTGAAGACGGCATGAAGATGAGCGGCTACAATGGTTCGCAATTATGGGATGCCGCCTTTATTACCCGCGCCATGCTGGAAAGTGACTTGGGTCAGTTATTCCCGGAAACATTAAATAAAAGTTATCAGTTTATCGACAAGATGCAAATCCTGAGTGAACATGCAACACATCAGGAATTTTTTCGCCACCCCATGATTGGTAGCTGGCCATTTTCGACTGCCGAGCAAGGCTGGCCAGTGGCAGACTGCACTGCGAAAGGATTAAGTGCGACACTTGCTATCCAGGAAACCGGCCTATTTAAAAAGAGCATCAGTGATGAGCGCTTACAGCAAGCCGTCGATGTTATTCTATCTTATCAGAATAAAAATGGCGGCTGGCCTACCTATGAACTAAGCCGCGCACCAGAATGGCTAGAAATGCTCAATCCCTCTGAAATCTTTGCGGATATCATGATTGATTACTCATGGACTGAATGCAGTGCAGCCTGTGTTATTGCGTTACTTGAGATTCAGCAACGCTTCCCGGATTATAAAGACCCACAAATAAAACTAGCCATTAGCAGGGGATTGCAATTTATTATCCAGCAGCAAAAGCAGGATGGCTCGTGGTATGGAGGCTGGGCAGTCTGCTTTACTTATGCTACCTGGTTTGCCGTAGAGGCGCTGGTGCTGGGCAAAGAGTATATTGATGCAGAACCAAGAAAAGACAGCATAGCTAAAGCCTGTGATTTTCTACTCAGCAAACAAATGTCTGATGGTGGCTGGGGCGAAACTTATGAGTCCTGCGCAAAAATGATATATACCCAGGCAGAAACATCCCAGGTAGTCAATACCGCCTGGGCACTACTTGCATTGCAGGCTGCAAACTCAAGTGAAAAAGAAGCCATTCAAAGCGGTATAGACTTATTGATCCAGCGACAACAGGATAATGGCGACTGGTCACAGGAAAACATTTCCGGCGTTTTCAATTATAATTGCATGATTACCTATAGCGCATACCGGAATATTTTTCCTATCTGGGCATTAAATCGTTTTTATCAACATAAACGCTGTTAATGTTTTGTCATTCGTATTAAAATTAAATAGTTAAAGCCCATTAAAGAGATTCCTTATGAATACATCTTCTGAACATAATGATTTATTTGACATTTGCATAGTCGGCGCAGGGATGGCTGGCGCGACAATTGCAGCCTATCTCGCTCCTAGAGGCATAAAAATTGCTCTTATTGACAGGGAATATACCGAAAAAAGGCGTATTGTAGGTGAGTTACTACAGCCAGGCGCAGTACAAACGCTAAAGAAAATGGGCTTAGAGCACTTACTCGAAGGTTTTGATGCACAGCCAATTTATGGCTATGCCTTATTCAATAATGACAAAAAGTTCTCTATCTCTTATAACGCAGATGATTCGACAGATTTTCATGGCGTTGGACTACATAATGGTCGATTTTTACAGAAAATTCGTGAAGATGTACTCAGAAATAAGGGTGTTACCCAGATTCACGGCACCGTTTCAGAGCTAATCGAAGATGAAAACAATGTTGTCACAGGCGTAAAGTACAGGGAAAAGCATACCAGAGAATACAAAACAGTAAGCGCAAAGCTGACAATTACTAGTGATGGTTTTTTCTCCAACTTTCGTAAAGATTTAAGTAATAACGTAAAAACGGTGACTTCATTTTTTATCGGCCTGGTTTTAAAAGACTGCGAACTGCCCTACCCTAATCATGGTCATGTGTTTTTATCCGCACCAACACCTTTTATCTGCTATCCGATTTCTAGCACCGAAACGCGCCTGCTAATCGATTTTCCGGGCGAAAAAGCACCTAAAAAAGATGATATACAAGAGCATATATTAACTAAAGTTGCACCATTCTTACCCGAAGAATTCAAGGAATGCTTTGCCAACGCCTTGGTAGATAATGATTTTAAAGTGATGCCTAACCACTACATGCCTGCCAAACCCGTTCTTAGAGAAGGAGCCGTGCTGTTAGGTGATGCCCTCAATATGCGCCACCCTCTTACCGGCGGCGGCCTAACAGCCGTATTTAATGATGTCTTCTTACTCAGCACGCACCTACTCGCTATGCCTGATTTCGATAACCCTAAACTACTGCACGAGAAATTGGAGCTATACTATCAAGATCGTTACCACGCGAATACCAATGTCAATATCATGGCAAATGCACTCTATGGTGTCATGTCCAATGATTTATTAAAACAAGGGGTGTTTGAATATTTACGCAAAGGGGGGGACAAGTCCGGAGGCCCTATTACCTTATTAGCAGGCCTTAACAGAAACCCGACACAGCTTATCAAGCATTTTTTCAGTGTCGCTTTACTCTGCGTCAGCAATCTATCCGGAAAAAACAAAATGACGCTATCGAACGTTTTTCGCATTGTTAAAGATGCGTTCTGTATTATTAAACCCCTTGCAGTTAATGAGCTACGCCCTAGCTCGTTTTACAAGAAAAACACCCAGCATTAATGCAAAGATTAAGAGATAAAATCCGTGATATACCTGACTTTCCTAAGCCAGGCATAATATTCAAGGACATTACCCCCCTGGTAAAAGACCCGGCTGCTTTACGACTTTCTGTTCACCAGCTCATCAATCCATTTTTGGGAAGAGATATTACTGCAGTTGCCGGCATGGAGGCAAGGGGCTTTATCTTCGGTTCGCTCGTTGCATGGGAATTAAACCTGCCTTTTGTCCCCTTAAGAAAACCCGGGAAACTTCCCTACGATGCGCAAAGCGTCTCTTATGACTTAGAGTATGGATCGGCCAGTTTAGAAGTCCATAATGATGCCGTGGGTAAAAATGATCGTGTTTTACTGGTTGATGACTTGCTCGCTACAGGAGGAACGGCAAAAGCCAGCTGTGAACTTATTGAACAGCTCGGCGCAACAGTGGAAGCCCTTGCCTTTGTTATAGAGTTAGATTTTCTACAGGGTAGAGAAAAACTAAGTCATTACCAAATACATTCTTTGCTGCACTACACATAGTACCGGTATCAATGCCTGAACTACCTGAAGTTGAAACCACCTTACGTGGCATCAGCCCGCATATTGAAAAGCAAATTGTTAGTAAAGTCATCATACGTCAGGCTAAACTGCGCTGGCTTATTCCAGCTGAACTCCCCCACTTAATTGAACAACAGCCCCTTAACAGTCTAAGCCGCAGAGCAAAGTATTTATTATTGCACTTTACTACTGGTACCTTATTACTTCATTTAGGCATGTCAGGCAGCCTACGGGTTATACCTACCAACACCCCGCCCGCCAAACACGATCACTTCGATATAGCCTTTGAAAATAACAAAAGTATCCGGCTAACCGATCCGCGTCGATTTGGTGCGGTCTTATGGCTAGGAACAGATCCGGCATCACATCCCCTGCTGTGCAAATTAGGCCCTGAACCTCTGAGCTCAGATCTAACAGCAAGCTACCTGTACGCAAAGTCGCGCGGTAAAAAAGTCAGTATTAAACAATTTTTAATGAATCAGAACATTGTCACGGGTGTTGGTAATATCTATTGCACAGAAGTACTGCACCTCGCAGGTATAAGCCCCGTTCGCGCGGCGGGACACATTTCAATAAAGCGCTATCAGACACTCGTCACACAAATAAAAAACACGCTCAAGTTGGCGATCCAGCAAGGCGGCACAACACTACGTGATTTTGTGGGTAGCGACGGTAAACCTGGTTACTTCAAACAGGAACTAAGTGCCTATGGACGATCCGGCCTACCCTGCAAGCAATGCCAGAAAACTTTATCCGAAATAAAACAAGCGAATAGAACGACTGTTTACTGTTCTCGCTGCCAAACCTAAACAATGCATTTTATCAACCTCTCCTGAAGATATGAGCCAAGAAGACCTAAGTAAAGAAAAAGTAAATCTGGAAACCTCAAAAATCGCCTGGTCGGAACTACAGCGTTTTTTTGCCCAGGGCTTAGCGGTCAATATCGCAACTGAACTAGATTTAGTCGTTGTTGCCGATGCTTTCAGCAAAGATGATAAAGCACTGGTTGAACAATGGATGAAAAATCAACAAGTACATCTTGTGACTGACCAGCAAGCCGCATTATGGATTAAGGACAACACACAAGTATGGGCTGTTGTTATAAAGCCCTGGGTATTGGTACAGACGATTTGAAACAAAAGTGGTATGCAATAAAAAAAATAGTCTATGAATATAATCATAGTTTTACTTTTTGTATTAAATATTTCTTTATGATCGGTTAATGATTAAACTCTAAATTTAATCATTGGTGATGAAACAGCCATTGTATTAGACAGTTGTCTATTATAATGGCTGATTTTCATTCTCGCTGTTTTCAAGTGTATCAG
>JAUXBW010000154.1 GCA_030619185.1 Methyloprofundus sp. | reverse complement strand
GGTCGTGTATCTACTGCCTCGCCTAGGCGAGGGCTCCTATTAGCTAGGATAATAGCCCTTAAGCTGAGGTAACCACCTAGGGACATGTTGTTTATATTCTAACCACTCTTGAGCAAAAGTCCTTTCCGCCCAGGGCTCTTCATGCATTTTTACTCTAAAGTAAAAAGCAGTAAACATAAAGACTGAAAAACTTAACACAATAGGTGAGGCAGTGATAATGATCCAGCCAGATAGAATAAATAACACGCCTACATACATTGGGTTTCTTACATATCGATAAAGCCCAACGGTAACCAGCTGCTTTGGGGGATCCCAGGGCGCTAAAGTGCCTTTTCCTGATACATAAAAATCGCGTACACACCATAAAAGGATGAACAGCCCAATACTTATAATAAGCAGCCCAGCTAGGCTCCCGTTGGTTTTGAATGGGTCATAAATTGCGAGTATAAAAGGAACAATCCCGGCAACCACAACGGGAACCATTAGAAAAGCCAAGAGGGCGCGTAGAAACATTATTTATCCTTGAGTGAGTCGGAGTAAAAAAACTTTAGCTTTTTTCTAGGTTAAACCAAATAACAGGTGAATTACTTTTGTATTTGGCTCTTAAATCCCGCTCCAGTGCCAATTAATGCCGCAATGATATTCTTCTGTATTTCAGAAGAACCAGAAAATAACCGGCTTGCCATGGCATCCTGAACCAGTGTGGTCATTTTATTTTCTGCAATTAAACCCTCAGATCCCATGACATGAGCAGCATCCAGACTGGATTGTAAAAATGCTTCACTGGCAAATAATTTAGTTTGTGCACTGGCCAGGCTAATACGCTTGCCTGAGTCTTTTAATCTGGCGCATTCATTAACCCAGAGTAAGCAGCTCTCCAGTCGACACTTCATATCGGCAATTTTATGACTGATAGCCTGATTAGCACCTAAATGCGTGCCATTAACGCGGCGTTGCCGGGAGTGCTGAACCACTTGTTCCAGCTGCCATTGCATAATGCCTATAATGCCAGCGAAAATAAAGGCGCGTTCCAGTTCCAGTGCAGACTGTATCATCATGCCGCCTGCTCCGGTTTTGCCCAGCTGACGGTCTAGTGGAATATGACAGTCGGTCAGAACAATATCGCCCATGGTAGCCGTAGTGCAGCCAGTTACATTAGGGCTATCGGTGTAGTCTGTGCCTGAATCTGTTTGCCTGACCAGAAATGCAGAAAGTTTACCTTCTAATTTTGCATAGATAAGTAAAACATCTGCAATCGGCGTATTGGTGATAAAACGTTTATGACCGTTGATAATAAAGCCTGAGTCTGTTTCTATGACATGTGTTTCTATGGCATTAACATCAGAACCTGCTTGCGGTTCTGTAATAGCATGACCACTGATCATATCGCCTGAGAGCAGCGAAGGAAGCCAGTTTTGTTTCTGCTCTTCAGTGCCATACAATATTAATGGAAATATTGATCCCCAGAGATGTGCGTTGATAGATAGAATTAAGCCAGTATCCTGACTATGCTTGCCTAAGTGTAAATGGGCTTTAACCAGCTCCTGAAAGCTATCGCCATGCCCACCCAGTTGAGTGCTAATAGCATGTTTTAACAAATTTTCTTTTGCGCAATATTGTAAGCGTTGTTTTGAGGCGTGATTATCGCCTTTTGGGGGGAGTTGCTGGTATTGGGGCATAGGTGCAATAGATTGGATGACTTTAGTCTAATGATTGGGGAGTAGGCTTTAGCCTACATGTACCGCGATTTGTGTAGGCTAAAGCCTACTCCCAGATAGAGTTTACCGTACTAGCGGATTAAAGTCCGCCTTGCTACGTTTTTTTAAACAAGTTTTGTATGGCCTGATAATCAGTTTTTCCATTCGATAGGCTCGGCAATGCGTCCAGCACAACAAATTTACAGGGCTGCATATAAGGAGCGAGTTGCTGGCGTAAGGGTTTTATAGTTTCAGCCAGCTTAGCATTATTTTTTAATACTATAACTGCAGCAGGGCGCTGGCCGCTAGTTTGATCTTTGATGCCAACGACAGCACAGCTTTCAATATTATTCAGTTGATTGATACATTGCTCAATTTCAGCCGGTTCGACTCGGTAGCCTGAGCATTTTAACATGCGGTCCAATCGGCCATGATACAGAAATTCGCTCTGCTCATTCAATGATACTTTATCACCCGTAGGGTAGAATTCAGCATTAAAAGACTGCAGCTTACCTTGTTGCCAATAACCCGAAAAATTATTCAGGCTTTTGACTAATAACTCACCTGTTTCATTATCCATGGTTAATTGTGCACCACAAGCCGCATCGCCAATAGGGATGGTTCGTTCTGCTGTTACGCGCTGGCGTTCCACTTGCCAATAACAACACACATTGGTTTCGGTAGGGCCATATAAATTGTACAGTTCTGTGTCAGCCAATAAATCGGCCAGTTTGATTAAATGCTGACTTGGGAACACTTCCCCGGCAAATAAAATACGTTTTAAGTGAGGCAAGGGTGTTGTTGCTAATGCCCCTTTAAGAGCAATAAAGCTTAATAAGGAAGGTACGGTGTACCATGTGGTAATTTTGTACTCACTCAGCCAGGCTGTTAAGCGACTGGGTGATAAGCTTAAGCGTGAGGGTAGAAAATATACACTAGCTCCAGTAGCCAGACTGCTGAATAAATCAAATATAGATAAATCGAAATGAAATGGAGCTAGGCTGGCAATGCGGTCTTGTTGATCAAGATTAAAAGTAGCACTTGTCCAGCGGGAAAAATTCAGCAATGCCTGATGACTTAATGCAACACCTTTAGGGTTACCTGTAGAGCCTGAAGTATAGAGAATTGTAGCCAGGTCTGTGCTGTTGACCTGAACAGGCAAATAACTTTCGGCATCTGTTAATAGTAACTGAGATATATCTAGCCAGCTGTCAGACTTTTCCAGCCAGTCTGGTGCTGGGCCCTTGCCTATAATAAAGCTAGGCTGGGCATCGTTAATAATGGTTGTTAAGCGTGTTACTGGGTTTTTAATGTCTAACGGTAGATAAATAGCTCCGGTTTGTAACACACCATAAATACAGGTTGCTGCGTCTATGCCGCGATCTAAAGCAATGGCGACACATTGATTTTGTATTTGTTGTTTTTTTAAGAAAGTCGCTACTTTCTCAATCTGTGTTTTAAACTCAGCATAAGTGATGCTGCTGTTTTCTTCAATAAATGCTGGCTTATCAGGTGTTTGAGCGCATTGTTGAAAAAAGGGGGTAGCGATATTCATAAGAGGTGGTTTAAAAGAAAGTGATATCTTTTTCCTGTAGGAGCGGTCTTTAGCCGCGAATGCTTGCAGTATCTACGCCATTAATAATTCTTCCAGTACATTTTGATGCAAAGCCTCTATCCATTCTTCAGTAAATAACGGCTCGATAAAATTATAACTGAGTGTCAGTTGCTGGTTAAATTGGCAGCTTAAAAAAGCGAGTGCGGGTGGGCTGCTAATCTGGCAGAGGTGATATATTTTTGTAATATCAGTTGCAAAAAATGAGGTATTGGATAGATCTACATTGCCTATGTCAGAAAACCAGAATGAACTACGCTCTGTCCCTGTACGCATAGATGTGCGTAGTTTCTCGCCATGCATTTCTAAAGAAAGCCAGCTGGCTGCCAGCATGATAGGAAGAAACGCATAATCAAGCTTCTCACGTATAGTCTTGGCATTTTGTTGCTTTAGGTGCTGAAAAAGTGCAGCTCGATCATGTAGTATTGATTTAGGTGCCTGGGCAAATAAAGGTGCAACATGATTGCTTAATAAAGGGCTTAGTGCTTTATTCCTGCGTAGGTTAAATGCATAGGGCGTGCAATAGGCATCACCTGGCTGTTCAGGGTTCATCTTATGTAAGGCACGCATAAAACAGCCTATATAGTATAAGCTGGTTCCGGTTAAGCCCACCTGTTGCCGAGTCAGTTTATTAATGGCCTGGGTCTGCTCTGTGCTGAGTGTATAGGTGTTGACATTTAATCGTTCAGGGGCTTTACTAGTGTCTGCGTGGATAATGCTTTGTAAGGTATCTAGCTGAGTAATATGGCGTTTGGCTTTAATAAACAGGAGAACTTTCTGCCACCATTTGTATTTAGCTAATTGCAGGTTTACCAGCGGTTCCAGTTTGGGGACATCAAAACGCAGCCGTTGCTTTGCATCGTCTGTACAAAGGTATTTTAAGATTAAATCAGCCCCTTTAGCATCACAAAAAGGATGAATCCAGCGCATTAAGAAGGTATTTTTATTTGCACTTTGAATCAGGTGAAATTCTATTGGTGGAATTGTTTCACGCGCTTGCCGGTGATTAAGTAACTGGAGTACCGTCTGTTTATGGAAGTCGTCTTCGTTTACTGTATCAGCCGTATTGTGTTGATAAAACAGGGGGTGCTGATGTTCGCGCTGGCACCAGAAAAATCGTTTGCCGCGCTGCTGTAAACTGGCAAAGACCAGCGGAAAGCGCTCAGAAAATTCGTTAATACGCTCTTGTATCGCTTTGATTTCGGGAGCGCCAGCAAGCTCTAGGGCAAAGCCACATTGGCTACCCGGCATATTTTCCTGGCGTATTTCCTCATCCATTGCCAGAGTAAAGCAATCAGATGGATTGAGAATCTGAATAATCCCTTCAGTGGATGACTTCATGTTTTGTGCTGTAATATCCACTGCTCCAGAGCATTGAAGGATTTGACATTATCAGGGTCGATTTCAGAGTCGGGCAGAGTGATATTAAATTGCTCTTCCATATGCATAATCAAGCGCATAATTCCCATGCTATCAAGCCCTGCTTCGAGCAAATCATCATCATCTGAAAAATTTTCAGGTTCAGCGACAAAAATAAGTTCGTTAAAAATAAATTCGCGAATTTTTTGTTTCATATAGGAGCGCAAGTATTAAAGCCGTGAAAAGTGGGAATTAAATATTTGAGTATAAAAGGAATAATATTTTTAACCACCGAGAGCACAGAGCATTCACGATCAAAAACCTCTGTGTTCTCTGTGCTCTCAGTGTTTTTTTGAAATAAAGTCTCGGGGCTAATCTTCTAACTGTTGCAAACCATCCAGATACCATTTTGCCTGCAGACTATTTTTCGGTTTGATAAAGGTCCACACTTCACGCACCTGCTCTGGATGTGCACTGACTTCCTCGCGCATTAGAGTGTCGAATAAGACAACAGCTTCCAAATCATTGCCTATTTCCCTAATCTCTAATAATTCAGCATCAATTTTCAAGACATCAGTATGATTATCTGAGCTTGAACCTTTTAACTGTGTTTGAATTTCAGCAAAAACTTTGTCGGTTGTTAAACTACGAATTTCCGCAAGGTCATTTTTATCCCAGGCAGCTTGCAGCATTTTAAAAGCACCTTTTGCACCGCGGTCACTGATGGTTAAGAGGCCGATTTTCATAGGAATAAATTTAAGTGCAGCTGCACGCGTACTTCTGAATCGAGCGTGGCACGGTCTGGGACCGGCCACAGCTCGAATTTTAACAGCCGATTATGTATTCTCTCCAACCAAAGCGAGCCAAACGTCGTTTAGTCCGCTGACAGTTACGCCATAATAGACGTTAATCTGTTTGCCGTC
>JAUXBW010000177.1 GCA_030619185.1 Methyloprofundus sp. | reverse complement strand
GGTATGTAATTCGTCAATAAACAGAATTATCTGGCCTTCCTGTTTGGCTAAGTCATTTAACACTGCTTTTAAACGTTCTTCGAACTCACCTCTAAATTTTGCACCGGCAATTAACGCGGCCATATCCAGAGACAATACACGTTTACCTTTAATGCCGTCAGGCACTTCGCCATTGACAATACGTTGCGCCAGGCCTTCCACAATTGCCGTTTTACCCACCCCAGGCTCGCCAATGAGTACCGGGTTGTTTTTTGTTCGACGCTGTAATACCTGAATCGTCCGGCGAATTTCATCATCACGGCCGATCACTGGGTCTAGCTTGCCTTGTTCTGCGCGTTCAGTCAGATCTATAGTATATTTTTTAAGCGCATTGCGCTGATCTTCGGCATTTTCATCATGCACATTTTCACCACCACGAACATACTGAATTGCTTGTTCTATTAGCGATTCTGTCACATTCGCTTGTTTTAATAGCGTCGCCAACTGCCCCTTGCTGCTACACGCAGCCAACAGGAATATTTCACTGGAAACAAAACTATCATTACGCTTAATTGCCAGTTGTTCGGTCAGGTTTAATAATTTATTAAGATCACTGGAAACCTGAACATCCCCTCCCGTTCCCGAGACAGATGGCATAGTATCAAGTTCATTAGCGAGTGACTGAGTTAAAGTCTGAGTATTTATACCGGCTTGATTTAACAGCGGCTTAATACTTCCGCCTTGCTGTTCCAGCATGGCTAAAAGCAGGTGAACGCCTTCAATAAATTGATGATCTTTAGCCAAAGCCTGGCTCTGCGCATCATTGAGTGCGCCTTTGAATTTACTGGTAAGTTTTTCTGGATTCATTTTATTACCCATTGCACTTTGTTAATTAGTTTATTCTAATTTGGGGAGATAAAAAGCTTTTTCAAGTTACGAGTATTACGCCAGCATTGATTAATAATCCTGAACAATAAGTTGCTGATTTAAAAAATGACAGTTATCTATTACTCCGTCCAAAATAGGTGCTGCACAAGCACTACATTGCTTAATGAACCGATAAATTGGGGCGTAGGCTTTAGCCTACATAACTTGCGATTCATGCAGGCTAAAGACTTGCACCCCATATTGATAATTTATTCCAGGCAGGTGGGTTGTAGAGGGAATTAATCCCTGTCACTTTGAACAAGAGGGAGAATATGTATGGTACAACAGTAACCTGCAGGTTTAGTTATCAGCCAGAATCTGCTTTAAAAAAGGCACTGTTAATTTGCGTTTCGCAATCAGTGTAGCTTGTTCTAGTTTTGGTAACAGTTGCCATAAAGTAGGAAGATCTCGCGCATAATGCTTGGTCAGAAAAGCACCGACCTGAGGTGAAATCTCAAATCCCAGATTTTTTGCTTTACAGGCAAGAGCAGCCACCCGCTCAGTATCGGAGGGTTCTTGTAACTTTAGAGTTAAGCCCCAGCTCATACGAGTCTTTAAATCGGCTAATTCTATTGCTAGATAATGGGGGGGGCAATGTGCAGAAATAATCAACTGGCAATTATTTTCTCGCTGTAGATTGTAGAAATTGAATAAGGCATGTTCCCAGGCATCGTTGCCCGCGCAATATTCAATATTATCGTTACAAATAAGATCAAACGCCTGCAATCCAGTTAGAATATCAGTAGCAGGAAGTTGCGGTTGCAGAGACAAATAAAAGCTGGTTAATTGAAGTTGATGGGCCTGCTGGCAACATGCTTGCAATAAATGCGTTTTGCCTAAACCCTCCGCTCCCCAGAGGTAGATTTGTTGATCACCATTGCCACTCGCCGTATCCGTCAGGTGTAGAACGACTTCCTCGTGGATTGCGGTATAAAAGCTAGCAAAAGATTGTTCGGCCTTAATATCAAATTGAATGGGGATTTGTTCCGCCATTATTTCCGACTTCGTCCTGCATGGCGTACAAAAAGAGTGCAGCCTAAAAACAATAATAGGCTAAATAATACTTCCAGTGAGGGTAATAGCTTCTCTGTCCGTGCGTAGGCTTCAATACTGCCATGAATAAAATAGGGCATACTCAGATAAGCCATCCAGGAACAGCTTTTTAAGTTTCCTTTTAGAAATCCTCTGAAAACAAATAACAACGGGCTTACTGTAATAATAAGCAAGAAGGCGACGGGTAGTTTTTCCGGGGGAGAAAAAACCGTGTTCCAGAGCATAAGCAAAGAAAATAAACCAACATAAGCTGACAAAGCAATGGCGTAATAATGACGTGCGTTCATGATATTTTTAATTTTAAAGCCGTACGCGCTAAACGCGCACCGAGGGCAAAGCAAAGTGTTTTTTCATCTTTACTTAAGGATTGCTGTCCATGCGCAACATGACTCGCACCATAAGGTGTGCCTCCCGTTTGTGTTTCACGTAAGGCATCTTCACTACTGGGAAGTCCCAGCAAAATCATGCCATGATGAAATAAAGGCAGCATCATGGAGAGCAACGTTGATTCCTGTCCTCCATGCATACTGCCTGTGGATGTAAACACGACAGCAGGTTTGTTGGTGAGCGAGCCACTAAACCAGGCTTCAGTACTATTATCGATAAAGTATTTAAGCGGTGCTGCCATATTGCCAAAATGCGTTGGGCTTCCCAGAGCCAGACCATCGCACAGTTTTAAATCTTCCAGCGTGGCATAGAGAGAGCCTGATTCTGGAATATCATCCGCTACTTTTTCGCACACAGTCGAAATCTGGGGTACCGTGCGTAAACTCGCTGCAGCGCCAGAAATAGATTCGATGCCACGGGCAATCTGTTGAGCCATCGCTTTGGTGGTGCCATCACGGCTGTAATATAAAACAAGAATATTGACCATTATTTAAGCTCTTTTAATGCCGGGAAACAAGCACGGAATAATAGGAGTAGCGAACACTTTGCGCATCCTGCTACTTTGTAACTTGCCTCAAATTATTTTGGCCATGATCCCAGGAAGGGCAGTATGTACCTAATTAAAGCCACGGCCTACGAATAAGACTGATGAGGCTTATAATATCGCCAAAACACTTTCCGGGGGGCGGCCAATAGCAGCTTTGCCATTTGCCAATACGATAGGGCGCTCAATTAACTTAGGTGTATTTACCATACCCGCAATTAAAGCTTCCCGGTCTAGGTCAGGGTTATCCATGCCTGTCGCTTTATACTCAGCTTCTTTAGTACGCATGAGTTCACGTGGCTGCAGATCCAGCATTTTTAAAATGGCATCTAAGTCTTCGCTTGTAGGCGGTGTTTTTAAATATTGAATCACTTCAACCTGTGCGCCCTTTTCTTCTAATAATTGTAAAGTTTGACGTGATTTACTGCATCGCGGATTATGGTAAATTTTTACACTCATATGCTTTATCTACACTAAAATAAAAAAACGTATAATAGCATAGGTAGACCGTGTTTTACTTGTGGGCTAAACAGAGAAGCTGAAAAATTTCACGTTTGAAAAATAAATAGTAGCCCATCATCACCATGCTACGAGCCAGCATAAACAAGCAAAGAGACAGCCACAAGCCATGATTATAAAGGTCTTGGGTATAGTGCCAGGCAGGCAAAAAAACCAGTAGAAGTGAGAACAAGATACAATCCCGCATTTGCCTGGATAACGTCGCACCAATAAACACACCATCTAAAAGAAAGCTGATAACCGATAATAACGGCAGAGCAATCAGCCAGGGCAAGTATTCATTAGCAGACATGCGAACCGTACTTAAATGAGTCAGGGCACTAATGATATCTTTACCAGCATAAGAAAACAGCAGGGTAAATAAAAAAGCAAACAATACTGACCACAGGCCCGCTGTCCTCAGCGACTGCTGAAAAAGGACTTTATTTTTAGCTCCCAAGGCGCGACCAATCAACGCTTCTGCTGCATGCGCAAAGCCGTCCAGAGCATATGCCATAAACGTCTGAAAGTTCATTAGAATGGCATTGGCAGCCAAAATAGTACTCCCCAGTTTTGCGCCTTGCACGGTAAAAAAACTAAAGGTAAAAATTAAGCACAAAGTACGGATAAACAGATGACTATTCATATATAGCATCGCTTTAATTTTCTCTACCTGAAACACGTAGGCCCATGAAAGGGAGTGAGTACTTCGTGGAATACTCTTACAGACCATAATAACGCCAACAACTAAGCCCGTATATTCCGCTAATACCGATGCCAGCGCGACACCCTCGGTAGCCAAACCATAGTGCACGACAAACAGCAGATCCAGGCAAATATTGCATACATTAGTCATGATCACAATAAACAAGGGACTTCTCGTGTTTTGCCTGCCTAAAAACCAGCCTAAAATCACATATTGGCACAGAGTAGCAGGCGCACTCCAGATACGTATAAAAAAATACTGTTGTGCCAAAGCTTCGATAATCTCGTGACTGTTAATCAGATAAAAACTGAACGTAGCAATTGCTTGTTGACATAATAAAATCAGCAACGAAATACTGAGAGCGAGAACAATGGCGCGAATTAATATGGCCTTTAATGCTAATGAATCATTGGCCCCAAAAGCCTGAGCACTAAGCCCTGAAGTGCCCATACGTAAAAAGCCAAAACCCCAGAAAAGAAAGTTGAAAATCAGCCCGGCGACAGTAACGGCAGCGAGATAATTAGCGCTATCCAGATGCCCCATAACGGCTGTATCTATCAGCCCCAGTAAGGGCGTGGAAATATTGGCAATAATCATCGGCAGAGCCAACTGCCAGACTTGCCGATGATTAAAAATACGTTTATTCAAAAAAAAGAAAAATATTCGAGGAAAGTAGGCCTTAAATAGAGTCAATACCAAAAATCCGGCGATACAAAACACCATGTAAAGCAACAAATAAAGGAATAGCCCAGATCAAGCCAATACCCAAAGGTATTAGACTGACAAAGTAAATTACCCCCATCAGTACATAGGTAAAAAAGATCTTAAACCAGTGTAGGTGTACCGCTTTGCGTGAAGTTTCCATCGCCTGCCAAAAAT
>JAUXBW010000042.1 GCA_030619185.1 Methyloprofundus sp. | reverse complement strand
CACATAGCAAGCTACGTAACTGTTGCGACACCGTCGAAGACGGACAAAAAGGCCAACAAGATTGGATGATTATTTGCCTCCATCTCCCTTAGCCAAAGATTTCGCCATGACATCTGCCAACAGTCTTGAACCCTCGCTGTTCAAATGTCCTCTGCATTTATCCGCATGTGTTCTTAGCATACAGTGATCAGCATTGAAGCCTTGATTAATCAATTCCTGACCAAAGTTTATGACATTGAAGCCATGCTTTGATATTGACTGTATAAGGGGTTGCATTACCCAGTGACCTGTTGTTAAAAAGTGATTGACTTCACTACCAGATGGGATCATAACTACATAGAGTTGCTTATTCTCTTGTAATGCTCTGGCATAAAAAGACAAAATAATCTGCTTAGTAACCTCTAATCCTTGTGAGTCATGATCCGCCTTATATAAAGGGTAAAATGAGGGTTTACCACCCAGTTTTGTCAAAACGCGTTCATTTTGTAACATCTTTAATAAGGCAATCGTATATGGAAACCTGAAATATGTGGGGCCATTACTCGTAGCAGGGAGATAATACTCATGTTTAAGAAAGTCTTCAGGAGAATAACGCATCCTATTAAACTCTTCCAGCGTAAGATCTGGTAGGGGAATTATTTCTATTTTATTATGCGCATTCAACACAAATCGGGGTTTCAAAGAGAATGATACATCACTTCCAGTCAACAACACGCGCCATTGATTGATATGCCTCTGGATATTTTCAGAGAAAATGGTTAAAACAACGACTGCCGACTTATCATTTGTGTTGTTCAAATAACGTAGATAAGCCTGATCCAGGCCATACCCCCCCACTCCAAAGTTTGCTACTCGACAAGCTATGCGCCTGGAAAGTAGATTAGGCCAGGCATTTTCATCATCCACTTCATCGCCCCATGCAAATGAGTCACCATATATTGAAACGCATGTAGCTCCAGATTGTGGATAAGCAGGACTCCTTCTTGCACCATTCAGGTCACGTTTTTCCTGGCCAAAACCTTTTGGGGAGGGCCAGCCTAGGATAGGGTGCCGTTTCACTAAATAGTCTGCATAGCCTGTAGAATTCTGGCTATCCGGGTCATAAATCAAATAATTCGCCCTGGGTTTTATCAGAAATTCAATTCCAATATAAGATATCAGCTCAAGGGCAGCAACTAATATGACACATATCAATGTTAGACCCATAAGCTGCACCGAAAAATTATACTTATTTTTCATAATTAGCTGCCTGCGATATTTCCATAAGTGCTGGTTCAATACTTTTCCAGAGACCGTGTTGAAACAATCTAATCAAACTCATTTCTCCAATTTCCTTTAGCTGATATGCGGGGTGTCCCTTATTAATTAGGGAACTAATTTTTCAATGTCCCATACACATACACCTATTTCGGTATGCATGAGGCAGTATTAACTATCGGTTCTTCAGGCACATTTTGCGCTATGTCATTGTTGATGCAACGCCTAAGGGAGATACTCTTTGCTAGAAGCTCCTTATGATAACGTAGATTTGCTTGCTTATATATATTTGCACTAGCAGAAAGTAAAAATGCATCAGTTGTCCATAAAATCTTAGGTTACAGTCATATAGAGCAGCATAGGGCAGACGAACTTAATGAATTTAAAAAAAGTACCTAAGAACCTCTATCTTTTGAGCAATTGGAAGCACTGTGAAACCAATATCTTGCACTATAATTCCATGATTAACTGATTTTTCTAGGATTATCCAGCAATATATGGTCTTATAATGTGACTGAAAAATTCATTTGGGTCAGCTGATTTATTTAATATGCAAAAACCTCGGGAAAAAATACGGTGTGGATAAGCAAAAATTTTCAAGTGCTCATAAAGATGATTAGTTATCGAATGATCTATGTCAGCACTCTTATAGTGCTGTTGTTTGCCGGTGCAATAAACTCTCAGGTTCAGGCCAAGACACCCAAAGCATTAACAACTTCCACGGGCAAAAGTATTTCCTATACCGATACCCGCAATCGCTTAAAACGTGTCTTGCGCGAACTCAAAGAACCTGCCTGGACAAGTAAAGAATTAAATCGTCTCGCCAAACCGGTACATGCTTATCTAAATGCATTCTCTGGCAGACAATATGACAAAACCCTAGAGGCTTTACGACGAGGGGACCGTTATCGTCCTATGCTGCGCGCCAAATTAGCACGATCTAAAATCCCGCTGGCATTTGAGGCTTTACCCATGGCTGAAAGTGCCTACCGTTTTAATGCAAAAAGCCGGGCTGGAGCACGTGGGTTATGGCAATTTATGCCAGCAACTGCCCGCCATTACGATTTACATGTAGATCGAAAACTAGATGAGCGTACCGACCCCGCACGCTCTTCAGATGCAGCTGTGGAATATCTGAAATTCCTAAACCGAAAATTTGGCAAAATATCTGTCTTATTATCCGTCGCTGCTTATAATGCCGGCGAAGGACGTATCGCGGGTGTGGTTCGAAAAAGTGGAATCAAAAGCGGAAAACGAGGATATAGTCGCGTATTGCGCTATTTACCGAAAGAAACAAGAGGTTATGTACCTGAATTTCTGGCAGCTGCTTTACTCCTGAAAGATCCAGTGCATTATGGTTTTCCAGTTTCTAAACAACGATCGTATTATTACGTACAACTGCGTGAACCTCAATCAGTTAAAAAAATTGCCCAATTAACAAAACTATCCTTAGCAAAAGTTCACCAACTAAACCCTGAACTAAAGAAATTTAGCCGCACCCCGGCTAATAACTATATGCTTCGTCTACCGGCAAGCGCAGCCTTACGGCTGGACAAAAAACTAGCAAAAAACAAAGCAAAAGTCTGGAAACCAGTCACAAAACAGATTTCACTCACCTCAACGCATAGAAAATCCCGGTTAGCAAAAACCAGGTCCCATTCCTACACTGTCTACAAGGTCAACAAAGGCAATAATCTGGGTGGAATTGCAAAAATGTTCGCTGTGCCTATCCAGGAGTTACGTAAGAGAAACAATATTCAGGGTAATCGTATTCATGTGGGCCAATCATTGCTTATCCCGGGAAAAAAGAAACTCAATAGAAAAATATACCACGTTCGTTCTGGCGATAATCTTGGGCTTATCGCACAACGGCTAGGTGTTCCTATCCAGCACCTGAAATTTGTCAATGGGGTAAGCGACCCGCGCCGGCTCCGCCCCGGGCAAAAACTGGTTTATTATGTATAAGTTTTCCTGATTACGTACAACTCACAGTTACATTTAAAAACTTTAAAAATAACAGTATGATAAGAGTCTCGTCATTCCCGAAGTCTTTTATCGGGAGTCTGTGCTTATTGCTTTCTGACAATCCTCATAACCCGCATTTATAAATTTTCGGTCAAAGGTTGGCAGGGTAATTGATTTTCATTGGCAGAGAGCCAGAAGGTTACTAATTATCTGGTTATTTTACATCCCCCCTGCTCTTTGCCTGACTGAACGGTTTACGGGACGTGTTAATCGGAATGAAATTCCTTGCTCCTCGCGCACGCCTCTTGCGTAATTTCAACTAGAGAATTGTCTGTCACCTACCGTGGACTAAAAACCATCATTCCTTCTCCCTTAAACTCCTTTTTCCTGATTTTCAACGTTTGATAATACTGCTTTCACTCTTCCCCTACTCTATATTTGGTCTGAGCGGTAGTGATGTCGCCAAAAGAACGCTATTTAATTCAACACTGTAATTTCAGGTGTCCAATCCAGCCACTCTTGTTCATGGGCTGGATAGATATTAAAAATCTGCCCATCTTTTGCTGTGTTACTTACTTTACCCTCTGGCGTGGCAAAGGCAATACCTCCTAAAACCAGATTTTCGACAGACTCTGTACGAACTTCAGCTCCGGTTAGCAAATCAAAATCTATTTGCACACCACTTGCATGCCAGAATTTAGTGTTACTTTTAACCAGGTTTGCATATTTTTTGGCAATAAAGACATCAATCAATACGTACTGCGCATTATGGGATAATTGGTAACCACGCACTTCTCCTACAGGAATTTGCCGATAAGAAACTGAATTTCCCACTTTAATTGAGCCTAAACTGGGGGATTTTAAAACAATATGCAAGCCCTGCATTTCTCTAGGCAGACTGAGCTCCCCCTTAAATTGCGTTTGCTGTTTACCACTCCCTGGTTCTATTTGTAAATAATTACCTTTTAGTAAAGTCTCCAGATGTGCGCTTTTAAACAACCCTAACTGCGCAGAAATGAGCCAGAACCTGCTTCCTTGTCTTGCAAATTCTGTCGCGCTATCCCATAACTTTGCATACGCAATGATCGCCTGATTATTGCCGGATAATTCAACCTGAGTGACTTCACCCACCTGAATCCCTAAATATTTAATGGCTGTCCCTACCGTGATGCCTTTAGCCAAAGCAAAAGTGATTTGTATATCTTTTACTTTCTGCAAGGCTTGCTGCCGGTCAGCATATAGCTTATGGAGGGTTAAATTCTGCGAGCTTTGTGCTGTCTGCGAGGCTATATTTGCAAAACTAATTCCACCGTTTAACAATGCATGTACTGATGCCATGTTGATATCAATGCCTGATAAGCCGGCTTTTACCTGTACGCCACTATTTCGCCAGAAACGACTCTTAGCACTGACTAAATGTTGATATTTATTGCGTACCGCTACAAAAATAGTAATCGTGTCATCTTTTGCGTTGAGACGGTAATGTACTATTTTTCCCACCGGGATTTTCTTATAATAAATTTTTGACCCGATTGCCAGGGAGCCTAGCTGCTCACAGCTGATCTGAATAATTCTGCTATCTTTTTCTTGCTTATAACTCTCAATACCCAACTCAGCTATAGCATCATAGCTTTTATATAAAGGATAACTAGTGCCATTTTTTACTTTTTTATGCTTTAAAGCGGGTGTTATAAACGCAATACCACCATTCAACATCGTGTTAAGTGTCCCTGTGTGAATATCCATCCCGTTTGTATCGAGCTTAACCTGCACTCCACTTGCATTCCAGAAACGTGAATTACTCGCCACCAAATGTGCATAGCGCTCCGTGATATAAACATCAATCAGGACATATTCGCCTTTTTTATCCAGTTTGAAATCATGTACCTGACCCACCTGTATTTTTTTATATAAGACGGGGCTAGCGAACTCAATAGAGCCCAGCGTGTCCGCTTTTAACTGAATGTGTAAGCCCTTATCCCCGGCCTCCAGCAAGGGGGGTTTTCTCAAGGCAATAAATTCTCTAAGGTCTGGTCCTCCTCCCACCTGCATTTTGATATGATTTCCCTGCAAGAGTGATTTAATCCCGGAAAAATCAGTTAAGGACAGTTTTGGTTTGTCTAGCCAGAATTTTGTCTCTGCTTTTAAGAGTTCTGCTGCACGCGGGTCAAACATGACCTCGGCTATCACACTTTCTCCATTTTTTTGGTAACTGAGCTTTTTTACTATCCCAATTTTAAATGCATCATATCGAACCTCCGTCACGTCTTCTTCTAGACCAATAGCCGAAGCAAAGTTGATTTTGACCGGGATACCCACTTTTGCATTATCAAAATCATTATGTAACTTAAAGCGAGTATCATTCGTTGCACTATCTGTGCTATCGGTATCAGGCGTATAAAATGCAATACCTCCGGTGATTAAAGCAGCTAAAGATTCGGTATGCATTGAAAAACCCGTTAAACCTGCTTTAATTGATAGCCCACTGGCATTCCAGAAGCGTGATGATTTTTTGACTAAATGGGCATAATGTTGGTCAATACGCGCTTTAATAACGACACCATTGAGTGCTTCAGCTAATTCATAATCCAACACCTCGCCCACAGGAATTTCACGAAAATATATTTTTGAGCCTCGGGCAACCGAGCCTAAATGATCGGCTAAAATATTAATATATAAGCCATTGGAATAATCATCTAGTATTGGTGCTTTTTCCAGTGCAATAAATTCACGTTGTGACTTTCCTTTCCCTGGTTTCATGCGGATATAATTGCCTGAGACAATCGTTTCTAATCCGGTAATCTCCGTCAATGAGACCTTGGGCTTGACTAACCAGAACCCGGTCGTATTGCGTAGGCCTTCTTTTGCGGCGCGTTGTATTTCGACAATAACTTTAACTTGCTGCATATTTTTACTGATATGCACTTCCCGAACAACACCGACACGTACGCCTTTATAGATAATGGCAGTTTTACCCGCGCGAATACCGGAGGCATTATCGAATAAAATGGATATTTCTATACCCTTTTCAATCATGCTTTGATATAACATCCAACCCCCGACCAATGCTGAAAGCAAAGGCAATAGCCAGATTCCTGATAGCCATATTTTTTGTCTGATAACAGGTTTAGCCATGTTCATTTATATCATCCCAGATTAATCTTGAGTCAAAGCGTAATGCCGCAAACATCGTTAATAAGACCACGATTGCAAATAGCAGCGCAGCCGGTTCGACTTCGACAGACGCAACTTTGTTAAATTTGACTATCGCCACTAGGATACTGATAACAAAGATGTCTAACATAGACCAGCGACCAATAAATTCAACCAGTCGATACATTTTAGTATTAACCACAGCACTCCTGTGCCAATGGAATTGTACGGCAAATAATATCAGAGCAAGCGCAAGCATTTTTAGTAAAGGAACCAGAATACTGGCAACAAAAACAATGATTGCGATGGGTGCCATATCAATTTTCACCAAATTAATAACACCCGACATAATGGTATCAGTACGCATTTCTGTTACCTTATTCAGGCTCATGATAGGTAAGATATTCGCTGGAATATACAGAATAAAGCCACTGATTAACAAGGCCCAGCTTTGAGCCAGGCTATAGGGAACTCTGGGGAATACTTTACTATGGCAGCGCGGGCACAGCGTAATTTTCTGTGTGTCATACGTCAGGAGCTTATGGCAAGCCCGACAACATAGATAGCCATTCTGTAGTGCAGAATCCGATTTATTCTCCATGGCGTTCAATTAATGTCCAGGTTAATTTTTTATTTAATAATTGAGTTTGTAAAGCACTTGTCAATAACAGAATGATAAAAGCATACAATCCTATGCCTGGTTCTAGTTCGGCATCATCATGTAATTTTATAGCAGAAACAATAATACTTAGCATAAAAATATCCAGCATACCCCACTTCGTGAGCTGGTTATACCATTTAAAACTAGCCGCTAAATAATGGCTCTTTATTTTATAATAAATGCGCGTGGTAATGAAAATAATGAGTATCATTTTAGCCAGAGGAATTAATATAATTGTAAAAAAAACCACTAAACCAATGACCCAGTTACCCGTACTAAATAAGGACTGCTCACAGTTGAAAATAGACAGGGCCTGGGTATTTCCCAGCATGGTAAAGCGCATAATGGGTAATAACATGGCAGGAAAATAAAACACTAGACCGACAAATACACACAGAAAGTTATTTCTCATGGAAAGACGTGTCGGGTGTTGTAATACATGATGGCAACGGGGACACTGGCTGATATATCCCTCTTTTACCTGCGCTGTATTATCAATGAGCAAATCGCATTCAGGACATGCGCAGAGATGCTCGTGCTTATCTATATTTGATACTGACTGCATGCTCTTGTTTAAGAATTCTTTGTAAGCGTATCAGCAACTCATCTGTCGGATGAACACGCCATGCATCACCTAATTGTACACTTGCCTTAGCTGTCGCAGAGAGATAATTAATAAGTAGCATACATTGTCCACCAGAAAATGGCTGTAATATTTCCTGCAGATGATGCACAAAATCAGGTGTTCTTGCTGATGATTTAACGCTATCCCAATCAAGCATCAGGCAACGTGCAAAATTTTCTCTAGCCTGCTCCATGCTAAATAATTTCTCAGCGACAATACTTAGCATCCCTGAATAACCATCAATTCGTGCCGAACCTTCAACCACCAGTACTTCATCCGTCTTTAAGAGATCTTTATATAGCTCAAAAGTTTCACTGTAAATAGCCACATCTACACGTGCACTTTTATCATCTAAGGTCGCAAAGCCCATATTTCGGCCTTTTCTGTCCTGGCGGGTTCTCATGCCGATCAACAAACCTGCCAGACGCACATTACTTTTACCCCGGCTATTTTCAACATTAGCCATTGTTTTGGCAATACTGCCGTGTACTATGTTTTGTAATTCTGGCCAATATTGGTCTATCGGGTGCCCCGTTAAAAACAGACCCAATGCTAACTTTTCAAAAGCCAGACGCTCTTTTTCCGGCCAGACTGCTACCTTTTCAGCATAATCCTTCACTTCATCGTCCTGACTTTCTGCATTCACTGCCAGACCAAATAAGTCATTTTGACCTACCTCTGCCATTTTAACATGCCGTTCGGCAACTTTTAATGCAGTGGGTAATTCTGCCATATGACCGGCACGATTCTCATTAAAGGTATCAAAGGCACCACCACGTATTAAAGCTTCAAAAACACGGCGATTAACCTTACGTAAGTCCACCCGCTTACATAAATCATATAAGCCCGTAAAAGGACCATTGGCTTTTCTTTCATGTAATAAATCTTCTATTGCCGCTTCACCCACGCCCTTAATTGCGCCTATACCATAAACAATCTCTCCCGCATCGTTGACAGTAAACTGGAAATTTGAAACATTAATATTCGGCGAACCAACAGTTAACTGCATATCCTGACATTCAGCAATCAGGATAACTATCTTATCGGTATTATCCATATCTGCAGACAATACTGCTGCCATAAATTCAGCGGGATAATGCGCTTTTAACCAGGCGGTCTGATACGCAACCAGTGCGTAAGCGGCTGAATGCGATTTATTAAAACCATAACCGGCAAATTTCTCCATTAAATCGAAGACATAAGTTGCTATCTCTTCATCGATCCCGTTGTCAATAGCACCTTTAGTAAAAATAGCCCGTTGCTGAGCCATTTCCTCCACTTTTTTCTTGCCCATTGCACGGCGTAATAAATCAGCACCCCCCAAAGTATAGCCACCCATTTCACGGGCAATTTGCATCACCTGTTCTTGATACAAAATAACCCCATTGGTTGGCTCTAATACAGAGATCAGAACAGGGTGCGCATACTCCGCTTTTGCTCCATGCTTAACATTAATATAGTCATCAACCATGCCCGATTCCAGGGGACCGGGTCGATACAAGGCAACCAGAGCAATAATATCGTCAAAACAATCGGGTTTAAGCTTTTTAATCAGCTCCTTCATACCGCGAGACTCTAGCTGGAATACAGCAGTAGTTTCTGCATTTTTTAACAATTCGTAAGCAGCAACATCATCACGAGGAATCTGGGTAATATCTATCAGCGCATTATTAGATTCTGCCCGTTTTTTATTAATCGTCTGTAAAGCCCAGTCAATAATGGTTAGCGTGCGCAAACCTAAAAAGTCAAACTTGACCAAACCCACTGCTTCTACATCATCTTTATCAAACTGGGTAACTAAATTCCCACCGCCCTGCTCACAATATAAAGGCGAAAAATCGGTCAATTTTGTCGGTGCGATAACCACACCCCCCGCATGTTTCCCTGCATTTCTAACGGTTCCTTCCAGTGAAAGAGCCATATCCATCAAACTTTTTACTTCAGCATCGTTATCATATAATTCCTGAAATTCAGCAACATCTGCTAACGCTTTGGTCAATGTCATACCAATTTCAAAGGGTACTAGTTTTGACAATCTATCGACAAAACTATAAGGATGACCCAATACCCTCCCTACATCACGGATAACCGCTTTAGCCGCCATTGAACCGTAAGTGATAATTTGTGATACTTTATCCCGCCCGTAATAACGTGCAACATAATCAATCACTTCATCACGCCTGTCCATACAGAAATCGACATCAAAATCCGGCATGGAAACTCGTTCAGGGTTTAGAAAACGCTCGAACAGTAAATCAAATTCTATCGGGTCTAAATCCGTAATGTTTAACACATAAGCCACTAACGACCCGGCACCCGACCCTCGGCCTGGGCCAACCGGAATACTATTGTCTTTTGCCCACTGAATAAAATCGGCAACAATCATGAAATAGCCTGGAAATCCCATTTGTACAATGATATCCAGTTCCATTTTTAGGCGCTCATCATAAGCCTGACGGTTTTCTTCCAGAGTACCCGAGCCAATGGCCGGGTATTTTTCCAGGCGGGCATTCAAACCTTTCTCGGATTCAGCAATAAAAAACTCATCTAGAGACATCCCTTCAGGCACTGGAAAATCAGGTAAAAAGTTTTCCCCTAAAGTTAATGAAATATTGCATCGCCTAGCTATCTCTACCGTATTGGCTAATGCTTCAGGAATATCATCAAACAGGGCTTGCATTTCTGCTGTACTGCGTAAAAATTGCTGGTCAGTATAGTCTTTAGGACGGCGAGTATCATCAATAACTCGCCCCTGGTTAATACAAACTCTGACTTCATGCGCAGCGAAATTTTCGCTGTTTAAAAAGCGTACATTATTTGTCGCAACAACTGGCAAATTCAGTTCAGTCGCTAAGGCAACTGCGCTCGCTAGATACAGTTCTTCATTTTTCTTGCCTATCCGTTGTATTTCTAAATAAAAAGCCTGTGGAAATAACTGCTGCCAATAGTGTGCCAGTTTTTTAGCCTGTGGTTTATCATCGGTCAATAAAGCCTGGCCTATATCACCTTCCATGGCTCCTGATAAAACGATTAAACCCTGATGATTTTGCTCCAGCCATTCTCGCTGTATCATGGGGATACCTACATGCTGCCCCTCCTGATAAGCTCTGGATATCAATTCAGTTAAAGTGACATAGCCGGTATTATTTTTAGCCAGTAAAGTCAGACTAAAAGGCTGCGAAACATCCTCAGGATTGAAGATATGCACATCGGCTCCAGCAATTGGTTTAATACCTTTAGCCAGTGCAGCACGATAGAATTTTACAAGAGAAAAGAGATTGGATTGGTCCGTAATGGCAACGGCAGGCATGCCT
>JAUXBW010000080.1 GCA_030619185.1 Methyloprofundus sp. | reverse complement strand
GGTTGTGGAGTCAAAAGGCAAGCTAGACTCGGGTATTATTAAATTCTCGTTCCTTAAAGTAGCCAAAATGTCGGACACCATTATCTACGCTACGCTAGATAAGCTCATCCAACCTACATGAAATTCATGATTATAAAATAATTAACTCTTAAATTAATGGCAGTGACGATCTCCGCAGGATTTCATACATGGACGCTCCTGCATCCCTTAAATCCCGCTAACTGTGAAATCTAATAAATACAATAGATTAATAGCGAAAGATATTATTTTTATTGAGTGGGTACTGTATTAATCCGATACGGCGCAGGCAAGAAATAACCTGCGTTTTTTATATTTTGGGAATATTGATTGCTCAGCAACTTCAAAGCCTAAAATAATACCACTCGAACAGCGGCTAAAGTTCCATCACTGGCATAAACATAAAGCACACCATCAACCACAACAGGCTGAGCATCGATAGGTTCATCAGTAATTTCTATACGTCCCAATAATCGCCCATCGACTTTAGACAGCCAGTGCAAATAGCCTTCAAAGTCGCCAACGACCACATAGTCATCATAGACAGCCGGCATGGACAAGCGACGCTGGTGCAAATCTGTTTGCTTCCAGTAAGAGGCACCATTACGCTGGTCTAACTGCCAAACATCACTACTGGCATCGGTTAAATATAAATAACTGTAATCAGCACTGAGTCCTTGAAAAGCAGAGAGTGTTTCATTACGCCATAAGATTTCGCCATCAAAAGGTGTGACCGCATTAACACCACTTTTATAACTACTGACAAAAATAACATCGTCACTTAGTACTGGAGTCCCATTAAGATCGGTAAGCCGTTCAATTTCTGAGCGACCTTTAGGAATCGCGATACTGGTTTCCCATATATGCGCACCATCAGTAGCATTAACGGCAATCAGCTTACCATTCGCATAAGCAATAATCACCATTTCTCCAACTATAACGGGTGCACCTTCGCCTCTCACACTTAGTGCTGGAATATTATGCTCAACAGTCCAGACTTCAGTACCATCATCTCTGTTCAATGCTGTGTCATAGCCGTCTGCAGAGCGAATGATCAACTTATCGTCAACTACAACAGGTAAAGCCATGACTTCGCTGGAAACACGGTGCTTCCATACCGCCTCGCCTGTTGAAGTATTTAACGCCAGGACATCCGCTTTACTAGTCCCGACAAAGAGTAAATCACCATCAATCACAGGCCCTGATGAGATAGGTAAATCCGTTTCAACTTCCCAGAATAATTCACCATCCGCAAGACTTCTCGCTTGAATCATACCATCATGATCGGCAATAATAATCCGCCCTTCAGCAACAGCAGGCACCAGGTTAAGTGCTAGCTCATCGGTACCGTCACCATCGGATTCATCCCATAATATTTCCAGTTTTACTTCGGGTTCATATTCGGTCAGTTCGACCGGTGGCTCAGAATTATCTGAATCTGAGAATAAATCACCCACTGCGTCAGTCATACCGGTTAGGGTTGCGCAACCCGTCAAACCTAAAATAAATATTAAAGCTAAAATTCTTCGCATGACGAAAATAAGTATTTGAATATTAATAATCTATGATGCTACTCGAAATTAACCACCCGTATTATCACCCGAGGTTAAGTCATCTAATTTAAATTGTAATAATGGTGAGCTTTGTCCTGCGGTTAAAGCGGCTTGATAAGCTGTTCGTGCTTCACCAACACGAGCCATGGCAACATACAAGTCACCTTTTAGCTCTTCATAAATGGCTTCAAAACCTCCCAGCGAAGATTGATCAACATTGGCAATAATTTCCAGGCCCTGCTCATATTCCTGTAAAGCCAGTAACACTCGAATTAACCGCGTACGTGCCACATGCTGCAACTCACCATCATCAGTTGACAATACGGCTAACTGTAATAGTTCCTTGGCTGCCACTAAATCCTGCTCTTCAACTTTTGCTTTTGCCTGAAATAATAGCGCATAGCTAGCATAGGCAGTTGAATTGTATTCAGTGTCCAGCTTACTGGCAATTTTATCCACTGAATCAAGCTTTTTAGCCGCGCCAGCCTTAATTAATTGCTCATATAATGACGATGCCCGAGTTATTTTATCTTGCTGATAACTTTGCCAGAAATTCCAGCCGCCAACGATGATAATGGCTGCTATCACACCTGTTATTATTGATGAACCATTTGCTTTCCACCAATCTTTTAATGCTGCAACCTGTTCTTCTTCAGTATCGTAAATTTCCACTTTTTTACCTTTTAATCATTAAAATTTATTTTAGACTTTCAATAACTCAATAAGCTCCGCATAAGAAACCGTACGTTGCTCTTCATCCCTGCGTAAGAATTTAATACTGATGGTATCATTCTCTACTTCATCTTCTGCAAGAATTAATGCGTAATGCGCACCACTTTTATCGGCTTTCTTAAACTGACTTTTAAAGCTAGCGGCTCCACAATGCATTTGTATTCTTAAACCTGATAGTTTATCTCTAAGCTTCTCAGCCAATACAATACCCGCATTCTGTGCTGCCTCACCCACTAATATCATATAGGCATCTACCCTCTGAATATTATCCAGATCCTCACGATTTTCTAATAATGCGAGGATACGCTCCATGCCCATGGCAAAACCAACAGCATGATTTGGCTTGCCCCCCAGCTGCTCTATTAGCCCATCATAACGGCCACCGGCACAAATAGTCCCTTGTGCACCTAATTCCGTCGTCACCCATTCAAACACGGTTTTACTATAATAATCCAGACCTCTGACCAGGCGTTTATTCAATGTATAGGCTATGCCTAGAGTATCCAGCGTATCTGTCAGTCTTTTAAAATGCGCGGTACTCTCAGCACCTAAAAAATCCATCAATTTCGGTGCAGCTTCTACCAGACTCTGCATATCTGGATTCTTGGTATCTAGAATACGCAGTGGATTACTGAGCAAACGACGCTGACTATCTGCATCCAGTTGCTCACTATTAGCCGTAAAATATTCGACTAACTGTTCACGATAAACCGCTCTCTCGGCAATAGTGCCCAGCGAGTTTAACTGTAATTCTACCGTTTCGCTGATACCCAGTCGCTGCCACAAGCGATAACTCAGTAATATTAATTCAGCATCAATATCCGCATCAGCCATACCATAAGTTTCAACACCTAATTGAATAAACTGACGATAACGACCTTTCTGTGGGCGCTCATAACGAAACATCTGCCCGTAATACCAAAGCCGATGCACCTGATTGTGCAATAATCCATGTTCGATACAGGCCCTTAAACAGCCCGCAGTGCCTTCAGGCCTGAGGGTCAGCGAATCTCCATTTCTATCATCGAAACTATACATTTCCTTTTCGACTATATCGGTTACTTCACCAATTGAGCGCTTAAATAATTCAGTTCTTTCCACGATAGGCAGGCGTATTTCCTGATAACCGTACGCGCCTAAAACCTCTCTTATCTGTTGCTCAACAAACTGCCAGCGTGCGGTTTGCTCAGGTAGTACATCGTGCATTCCACGAATTGCCTGAATATTCTTTGCCATAAATAAATCTTTGTCGAATTAATAGTTTTTAATTTTTGCTGCTGCGTCTGAAAAGGGATAAGTGCGCTTTAATTCAAGTTGATATTCTTCAACCAGCTCATAGCTCTGCAATACCGTTTCTATTTTAATAGCCAGCTCTAGTCCATCCAGTGTTTTTCCAGCTACACTAAAGTAACGTTCAATATATGCCCTGGCGGACATCATTTCTCCTTTAGCATAACGAATTTTAGCCGTTTCAAACAATGCCAGAGCATATTCTGGATTAGCTTGCAGAGCCTTATAAAATTTTTTTTCAGCCTGCCTTTGTTGTTTATTCTGCAAATCATATAAACCAAGGTAACTGTACGCAACCCATTTTTTCTTATAAAACGGCGCATTTACAATTCGATTTAACGCTATGCTTGCCTCCTGATGGCGCTCTTCTTCATATAAAAACACCGCATAAGCTGTCAATATATCGAAATTATCAGGTTCCAGTTTTAACGCCTTATCAAAATAATACTGTGCTTTCTCAGGTTCCTTGCTACGCTGCTTAATTAAGGCAAAAATCTGGTAGGTTGTCGCATTCTTATTATCCAGCTTTAATGAGTGCTCCAGATTCTCCTGTGCATAATTATATTTCTCTAATTGATAATATGCTAAACCCAGCTCTGTTAATGTTTGGGCACGATCTTTTTTTGAGCGATCCAGAATCACAGGTTCAGGCTCAACGTAAATCACCTTGTTTTTCTCTTCAGGAGTTGAACATGCGGTTGTCATAGCTATCAATAGCAAACAGGCCTTTTTAATTTTCATGCATCGCCTCCGTACGTTTCAGCCTCTCGGCTCTGCGGCTTTTATCCTTCACCTTACCGACCAGCTGACCACATGCCGCATCTATATCTTCACCGCGTGTTTTACGTACTGTGGTTACGATCCCGGCTTTATATAATATATCTCTAAAACGCTCAATCACTTCAGGCGAGGAGCACTCATACCTGGTATTAGGGAATGGATTAAAGGGAATTAAATTCATTTTTGACGGTATATTTTTCAGCAACTTCACCAATGCCCTTGCATCAGCCAGCGAGTCGTTCACACCGTCTAACATCACATATTCAAAGGTAATAAAACCTCTAGGGGAAGTGGCTATATATTTCTGGCATGCTGCCATCAATTCCTCTAAGGGGTATTTCTGATTAATCGGCACTAAAATATCGCGTACTGCATCGGTCGGCGCATGTAATGACACCGCCATACTGATATCACACACTTCTGTTAACCGGATCATGGCCGGCACCACACCCGAAGTGCTAATAGTCACCCGACGTTTGGATAAGCCAAAGGCAAAATCTTCAGTCATCAGGTTCATTGCAGGCACAACATTATCAAAATTCAATAAGGGCTCACCCATGCCCATCATCACCACATTAGTGACTCGCCCATGTTCACCTACGCGATCATTTGCTGCGATTAATTGACCAATAATTTCGGCCGTGCTGAGATTACGATTAAAACCTTGCTGCGCAGTAGAGCAAAATGTACAAGCTAAAGCACAACCTACTTGTGAAGACACACACAAGGTAGCACGGTTTTTTTCGGGGATATAAACAGCTTCAACCTTATTGCCGCCGCCCATTTCTACAACCCACTTACGCGTCCCATCACTAGCGATTTGCTCAAAAACAATATCTGGCGCAACGATACAACAGTTTTCTTTTAAATAAGCCCGCAATGACTTACTTAAATTAGTCATTTGATCAAAATCGTACTCGCCTTCCTGATAAATCCATTTTATCAGCTGGGTTGCACGAAAAGGCTTCTCACCCATTTCAACAAAAAAGGCCTGCATGCCTTTTCTGTCAAAATTGAGTAGATTTATTTTTTCTTTATTAACGGATACGTTCACAAAGCTCTGCATCAGAGAAGAAATAAGCGATCTCGCGTGCAGCCGACTCAACTGCATCCGAACCATGTACTGCATTTTCATCAATGCTAGTAGCAAAATCTGCACGGATAGTACCCGCATCAGCTTCTGCCGGGTTAGTTGCCCCCATTAAGTCACGGTTCTTTAAGACCGCGCCTTCGCCTTCTAACACTTGAACTATAACAGGACCCGATGTCATAAAAGCAACCAGGTCATTGAAGAAAGGACGCTCGCTGTGCTCAGCGTAAAAGCCTTCTGCTTTTTCTTTGCTTAATTGCATCATTTTTGCTGCAACAATACGTAAACCATTGCTTTCAAAACGACCGTATATTTCACCAATATGGTTTTTTGCAACTGCATCAGGTTTTACGATAGAAAAAGTACGTTCTACTGCCATTTTTTTAAACTCCAATAATAAAATTATAAATTAACATAGGTTGATAATGCCTCTTCAGAAGCATTATCGGAATTAGTTTTTTTCTGTTTACTCTTTAAGGCATCATATCAATGTCATCGCCTTCAATTTCTGGCTCCATCAAGTCCTCTTTACTCACCCCTAAGACCAACACTAGGGGACTCGCAACAAAAATAGACGAATAGGTTCCAATCACCACACCGATTATTAATGCAATTGCAAAATTATGAATAATCTCGCCACCTAATATTGCTAACGCAAGTAATACCAGTAAGGTGGTTAATGATGTCATTAATGTACGGCTGAGTGTCTGATTTAACGAGGTATTCATCACTTGCTCAGGCGAGCCTTTACGTAATACCCTGAAGTTCTCCCGAATACGATCATAAACAACAATGGTATCGTTCAAGGAATAACCAATGACCGCCAAGACTGCGGCTAAAACTGTTAAATCAAATTCCAGCTGAAACAGCGAGAAAATACCCAGGGTAATAATGACATCATGCGCTAATGCAGCGACCGAACCCAGAGCGAATTTATATTCAAAGCGCCAGGCTACATAAATCAAGATACCAAACATTGAGTACAACAAAGCCAAACCACCATCCTCTGTTAACTCATCACCAACCTGTGGTCCAACAAACTCGACACGACGTAAATCACCCGGATCGGACATCGCATTACTCGCTGCCGTCGCAACTTCCGTACTAAGCTGAGCATTACTTAAGCCCTCTCTCGGTTGTAAGCGAATCAGGACTTCTTGAGTCGATCCAAAGTGCTGCACACTGGCATCATTAAAGCCGGCAGTTTCTAATGCAGCACGCATAACTTTCAGGTCAACTGACTGTTTATAGCCAATTTCCACTAGGGTTCCGCCTGTAAAATCAATACCCAGCTTTAATCCCTGTACAGCCAGAGAGGCAATAGCAACAATAATAAGCAACCCTGAAAAAATAGCTGCAAGCTTACGTTTACCTAAAAAATCAATTTGTTTTAACATGGTATTTCTCCTTCCTAAATAGATAGCTTGTCAATACGCTGACGCGAGCCGTATATCCAGTTAATCACCATACGAGACCCTAAAATAGCGGTAAACATGGAAGTTAAAATTCCTATTGCCAAGGTAATTGCAAAACCTTTAATAGGTCCGGTACCAAAACCAAATAACACCAAAGCAACTAACAAAGTGGTAATATTGGCATCAAAAATTGTGGCAAAGGCTTTTTCGTATCCTAGATAAATACTGGTTTGTGGCGAGTTTCTATTGCGTAATTCTTCTTTAATACGCTCAAAAATTAAAACGTTTGCATCAACCGCCATACCCACTGTTAAAACAATCCCCGCTATACCGGGTAAAGTCAGAGTCGCCTGTATCATGGAGAGCACTGCAACAATCACAATCAGATTAAAGGTTAAAGCCAGATTAGCGATCAGGCCAAAGGTTTTATAATAAACTGCCATAAAAACCAGTACCAGAACAAAACCAACCAGCACAGACATCATGCCTTTATTAATATTATCCTGCCCCAGGCTTGGGCCTACCGTGCGCTCTTCCACAATATCGACCGGTGCCGCCAAAGCCCCCGCCCTCAGCAATAAAGACAGCTTTCGCGCTTCTTGCGGACTATCTAAACCCGTGGTCTGAAAGCGCTTACTAAAGGCATCACGTACCGTTGCAATACTGATGACTTCTTCAATTTTTTCTTTACGGCGTACTTTTTTACCATTCACGATCCTGGTAGTACTCTTCTGTTCAATAAAGACCACAGCCATCGGCTGCCCTATATTATCTTTAGTGAATTTACCCATTTTTTTAGCACCGATACCATTCAAGGTAATATTAACCGATGCCGAGCCATTCTGGTCTAGCCCAGATGAGGCATCAACAATCTGATCTCCGGTAATAATCACCCGTCTTTTTAATAAAACAGGCGCTTTGGTATCACGCTCGTAATAAAGCCGAGAACCCACAGGTACTCGCCCATCCAGGGCATTTTGTATATCATGCTGGGTGTCGACTTTACGGTATTCCAGCGTTGCAGTAGTCCCCAGAATTTCTTTAGCCTGCGCAGTATCCTGCACTCCTGGCAACTGCACGACAATTCGACTATCGCCTTGCTGCTGAATAACGGGCTCCGAAACACCCAGTTCATTCACCCTGTTGCGCAAAGTAGTAATATTTTGCGCCAGAGCAAACTTCTTGATTTCTTTAACTTCCTGCTCAGAAATACTTAAGAAAATGATAGGCTGGGTTTCGTCTACTTGCATATCCAGCTTACGAAATTCATCATCTACCAAAGCAATAGCGGCCTGTTTATCCTTATCATTACGCAATACAACCTTCAGTGCACCCTTATCAAAAGAAACTGATTTATAGCGAATTTTAGCCGTACGTAGTGCCAGACGAACATCGTTATTGTATCGCTCATCAGCCTGTTTTAAGGCAGCAACCATATCCACTTCTAACAGGAAGTGCACCCCTCCTCGTAAGTCTAGCCCCAGATACATCGGCTCAGCGCCAAATGAGCGCAACCAGTCTGGCGTTGCCGGTGCTAAATTTAAAGCGACAGTATATTTTCCACCCAGGCTATTACGCCATAAATCTGCAGCACGCATCTGATCGTCAGTATTATTAAAGCGCGCTAAAATTTTACTGCCCTGTACCTCTACTGCTTTTGCCGAGATAGCTGCACGGCTTAATGTTTTTTCAATACCTTCTAGCTGTGCTGCTGATATTTCTGAGGCATTGCCTGCTGATATTTGTACCGATGGATCATCACCGTAAAGATTAGGCAATGAATACACAATCCCTATTACCAGGACAGTGAGAATCAATAGGTTTTTCCATAAAGGGAAATGGTTTTGCATGATAAGTCCAACAAGATAAATCAATGTCTGGTGCTGTCTGCACCAATGAAGAATGAGTATATCCTGGTGTAAGCGGTCGCTGACCCCGGGATATACTCACCTATTTTAAGTTTGCTACTAAACGCTTTTAGCGACTTTGGAACGCGCACGGAATAAGTTGAACATCTGGCGCAGGATTTTTATTCGTATTCAAGGCGTAGACACGGCACATAGCTAGCTACGTAACTATTTCTGCAACGAAGAAGACGGATAAAAAGACCAGCGAGTTGTTTAAGTTATTCCATGCACGT